>NZ_JBSGZI010000040.1:0-62757 GCF_053610945.1 Streptomyces sp. NPDC054849 | reverse complement strand
GCCCTCCGTCGGATCACACGGCGAGAGGCTCCAGATCGCGGTGGATCCGCCGCTCGTCGCGGGCGTAGCGGGCCAGGCTGTGCTCCTCGCCGAGCAGCCGGGTCAGCTCGGACACCGCCTCCGCCCGCAGGCGGGCCGCCTCCTCCTTGCGGCCCATCGAATCCAGGCTGATCGCCATGTTCGAGGTGCTCGCCAGGGTCTCGGGATGGTGCGCCCCGAGCGCCTCGCGCAGCCGCATCACCGCGAGGCGCTCCAGCTCCAGCGCGCCCTCCGGATCGCCCAGGTCGGCCCGGGCGTTGGCCAGGTTGAGGTTGGCGAAGACCGTGTGCGGATGGTTGTCGCCGAGCACGTCCCGCATCAGCCGGATCGTCTGGCGCAGCATGGTCTCCGCCGTCTCCGCCGCACCCGTGCCCCAGTGGAAGACCGCCAGGTTGTTGACGGCCGCCAGGGTGTACGGGTGCCGCTCGCCCGGCACCTTCATGTACTCGTCCACGACCTCCTGCGCCAGGTCCCGCGCCCCGCCCGGGTCCCCGGTCGCGAACAGATCGGAGGCCAGGTTCAGTTCGCAGGACAGCAGGTCCGGGTTGACGGAGGTGTACTTGGCCCGGTAGCGGGCCCGGGTGGCCGTGGTCAGCCGGAAGGCGTCCTCCAGCTGGCCCGCCCGGCGCAGCGACACGGCCAGGTTCTTCGCGGCCGACAGGGTGCCCGGGAAGGCCCGCCCCAGCGTCCGCTTGTACGTGTCGTACGTCCGGCTGAGCAGCTGCACCGAGTCCTCGTACCGCCCCACCTCGCGCAGGTCGCGGGCGAGGTTCTGCGCGGAGGACAGGGTGTACGGGTGCTCCGGCCCGAGCACCTCCGTGCGCAGGTCGTGCACCTCCTGGTCGATCTCGCGGGCTCTGGTGTACTGGCCGACCAGCCGCAGGTTCAGCGCCAGGTTGTTCGCGGCGGCCAGGGTGCGCGGGTGCGCCTCGTGGAAGATCTGGCTGAAGCCCTCGTGCGCGTCGGTCGCCAGCCGCATCGCCTCGGCGTACTGGCCCAGCGCGCCCAGGGTGTTGGCCAGACCGCTCATGGTCATGTACGTGTGCGGGTGCGAGGGGCCGAGGACGGCCCGCTGCCGCTCCAGCGTGACCTCGTCCAGCTCCTTGGCCTCCACGAACCGCCCCTGCGAGCGCAGGATGTTCGACAGGTGGAAGCGCAGGTACAGGTACTGCAGGTCGTCGTTGCCCAGCATCTCCTTCCAGGCTTCCCGCAGCTCTTCGCCGAGCGCGTACGCGGCCTTGAAGTCGCCGCGCTTCCAGAGGTAGCGGACCCGGTCGATCAACAGCCGGCGCGTCTCCGGCTCCTTGCAGTACCGGGCCTCGGACGGGGTCAGGTGCGACCAGATGGTGTTGAACCGCGGCCAGGTGTCCGGGTTGTCGATCGGCTCGTCGTCGTCAGGGCGGGCCCCGGCCAGGATCCGGTGGACGGCGTGCCGGGCCTCCCGCTGCTCCTCCTCCGGCATCTGGGACCGGATCACGGCCTGGACCAGCCGGTGCACCTGGATGCTGTTGCTGACCTGGTCGACCTTGGCCAGCGCGAACCGGCCGATCTCCCGGATCACCCGGCCGAGCACCAGCTTCTCCTGCAACGAGGCGTCGTAGGGCTTGAGGGCGTCGATCATCTCCTTGCTGTAGAGCAGATTCGCGGAGATCGGCTCGGGCGCGAGGAAGGCGCAGAGCTGCAGCAGCCGGACGGCGGCCGGCGAGCGGGACTGCAGCCGTTCTATGGAGATGTTCCAGGTGGCGGCCACCGGCTCCGGATATCCCGGCGGCTGGTTCAGGCCCAGCACGCGGGCGGCCTGCTGGGCCAGCTGCTCGATGTAGGCGGACACCGGGGTCGCCGTCTCCGCGATCCAGGCACCCGCCTGCTCGACGGCCAGCGGCAGGTCGCCCACCGCCACCGCCACCTGCTCGGCGTCGTCCTTGCTGAGCCCGGGGGCCCGGCGCTGAAGGTGCTCGATGGACTCCTCGCGCAGGAACACGTCCACCGGGAGCGCATCGCCGTACTGGGACCAGGACTGGTTGCGGGAGGTCACCAGTACGTGGCCCGGGCCGCCCGGCGGGAAGAACCGCTTGAGCGTCTCGGGATCGTCCGCGTTGTCGAAGACCAGCAGCCAGCGCGAGGAGGGAACCCCGCGCCTCAACAGGTCGATCGCCTCCTGGGAGGCGGACGCCATGTCCTCGCCGGTCTGCACACCCAGGCGTACGGCCAGCTCCGCGAGGGCCGCGACCACGTCGTCGGTCTGCTCCGAGGAGATCCACCACACCAGGTCGTAGTCGGCCATGAAGCGGTGCACGTACTCCAGCGCCACCTGGGTCTTTCCGACGCCGCCGAGCCCGAACAGGGTCTGCGGCTGCGGAAGCACCACGGCCATGCCCCCGCCGAGCTGGTCGCGCATCCGCTCCAGCACGATGCTGCGCCCGGTGAATCCGGGGTTGCGGGGCGGCGCGTTCCAGATCTTCGGGACCGTCCCCGGGAAGCGGGGGCCGGGCTGGGAGGCGCTGCCGACGCTGTCGGGCAGGGCCATCGGCCGCTCCACCGCGCGCAGCAGGGCGGTGGTGGCGTGCACCTCGTCGAGCCGGAACAGGTCCACCGGGTTGCGGTCGATGTAGGGCGTGGAGAGCCGTACGTCGCCCACCCTGAGCGGCACCAGCTGGCGCCGTCCCCCGGTCGGGTCCTCGGCGGCCGCGCGCTCCCACACGTCCACGGCCCGCGCCGACTTGAGGTAGGCCGTGGAGAGCAGCACCACGGTCCGGGCGGCGGTGTCGATGCTGACGCCCGTACCGCCGAGGGTGTCCCCGGCGGAGAACGTCGCGGGCGCCCGCTCGGCCGAGACGTCCCGGGGCACGACCCGGAAACCCGCCCGGGTGAGCACCGACTCGATCCAGTCGGCCCACATCCGGTTCTCGGCGACGTAGGAGAGGAACAGGTCGGCGGGCAGTGCCGGGCGGCGCCGGGTGAAGGCGTCCCTGATGCGCAGGCGGACCTCCTCGCCGATGGCCGGCATGGAGGTGATCTCGCCCTCGGTGACCACCGTGGTCAGCCGCTCGAAGGCGGAGAGCAGGGAGTTGGTGAGCCCGGCCTCGTCGCCGAAGGTGGCGAGGGTCTCCTCGTAGGCGTAGTAGGGCCGGTACGGGATCTCCACCGCGCCCCAGTAGGAGGTGAGGTCGTCCCCGATCAGACCGTTCGGGAAGCGGTCGAACTTGATCCGGGCCAGCGCCCGGCCCGCGTCGGCCTTCTCCTTCTCGCCCTCGTCGATGCGCATCGGCACCGGGTAGATCTTGATGCCGCGGTCGTTGAACCGCTCGTCGATCTGGCGGGCGACGGACGCCGCGCCGTCGATGGACTGGTCGGACAGGGTGAAGCAGTCGACGAGGACGTCCGGGAGGTGGACGGTGCAGATGTCCGCGATGTCGGACAGGCCGGTACGGCTGTCGATCAGGACGTAGTCGTAGTTCCTCTTCATGTCGGCGCGTAAGGCGTCGAAGAAGAGGCCGCCGCCGAGCCGGTCGTAGAAGTTGTCCCAGTCGAAGGTCGAGACGGTCGCGGAGTACTCGCGGTTCTGCCGGCCCGCCGAGACGAAGTCCAGGGTGCCGCCGTCCGGGAACTCCCAGCCGTGGGTCTCCGGGGTGAGCGAGACGGCGTGCGGCTGTATCCGCGCGTAGTCCTTGTGCCAGTCGTCGGCGCGCTGCACCGGGCTGGTCGCGGCCCAGGCGTACTCGCTGATCAGGTCGATGACCCCGGTGGTGGCCCCCAGCGTGGAGGGGTCCAGGAAGGGGTGGAAGAAGCGGTGCAGGCCCGGGGCCTCCAGGTCCCAGTCCACGGCGAGGACCCGCTTGCCGTTGGCGGCCAGGATCCATGCGGTGTTGGCCAGCGCCATGGTGCGGCCCGTGCCGCCCTTGTACGAGTAGAAGGTGACGATGCGTCCGTCACGGCTGTCGCTGTCACGACTCGCTGTCATCCGCGTCCCCCCGGTCGGTGTCGTTGTCGTGGTTGTCGTGGAGGCCGGTGTCCTGCAGTTCCGCCCGGTGCCTGTCGGCGTCGGGCGGGAAGGGGACACGCGGCGGTGGCGGCCCGGGCGGCCCGTTCATCCCCATCGGCCCGAGCAACCGGGGCCGGTCGATGGGCGATTCGCCCTTCGGCGGATACGGCTGGGCGTGTCTGAGGAACTGCTGGGCGGCGGCCTCGACCACCTGCGGCAGGATCTGGCCGAGTGTCTCCACGTTGGCGACGCCGTTGGCGGCGGCCCGGCAGGCGGCCCGGCCCTGGCTCATCGTCTTCGGCATGGTCTCCTCCAGCCGGTCGGCCAGCTCGCTCTCCTTCGACCGGCTCTGGTGGTCGTAGCGGTTCCACGGCACGACCACGTTGACCCACGGCCGGGGGTCCCTGTCGAAGGCGGCCAGCCGTCGGCGCCGCTGCTCGTCCTCCACCGCCCAGCGGTCGACGATCAGGATCTCCGGCCGGGTCGGCAGCTGTTTGCTGTCGACGACGTGTCCGGCCTCGTCGTCGAAGGAGGACATCGTGGTCTGGTAGTTGAGGTTCTTGACCAGGTCCTCGGCGACGTAGGCGATGGGCCGCTGGGCGACCGGGTGGTACGGGTTCCAGTCCAGCGCGGAGTCCCCGTAGTACTCGGGGGTGCGGCCCTCGGGCAGGTCGTGCCGGGAGGCGGCGGCCACGGTCACGTGCAACGTCCGGGCGGGGCTGCCGCTGGCGCCGAAGGCGCTCGGTACGTTCCGGTAGTCCAGCGGGCGGATCGGGGCGAGGGGGGTCTGGGCGACCTGGACGATGCGCCGGGCGAGCTCGTACACGGCCTGCTCGTACTGCTCGGCATAGCCGCGCAGCTTGATCAGGCCGTACAGCCCGTCGGTGACGTAGCGCTCCCCGAAGGTGTTGTGGTTGAACTGCAACCGCTCGGCGGGGCCCGGAAGCTGCTCCGGGGGCACCGGCACCCATAAGGCGGGCACGATGGCCTCGGCCTGCTTGTTGCTGACCGCGCCGTGCTGGACGGCGCGCTGCGCGAAGGCGAACCACTCCTTCCCGCACATCTCGCTGGCGAAGTACCGCGGCGAGAACAGGGGAACGAAGACCCGGCAGTTGGCGAGTGCCCGGGCGAGCCGTTCCGACCAGCCCTCGCCGCTGCGTATCTCCCGGTCCATGAACCCGACGTCGTACCCGGCACGCAGATCCGTCAGCGCCATGACGTGACCGCAGAGATCACGGAAGAGGCGCTCGACCCACATGTCCGGGTCCGGCCCCCCGGGCCCGAACCTCGGTGTATGTGCGTAACTGAGAAAAAAGTAAGGCTCCCCTGATGCGGGCACACGACCCCCGTCCCGAAGATGCGAGCGAAGAAACATCATTCCGGAGCTGCTTCGCCACATCCCCTCATCGTTCAGTCAATCAGCGTCTGTTTTCGGTCATCCACTCAACGGCGTGATCGACGGCATCCGGGAGGGAGAAGAGCATGGTCGACGCCCCTCCCACCCGCCCCCTGCGCACCCGGGAGTCCGGGAACGTCCTGCCGATCTCCGCGAAATCGCTGTCATCCAGTGCGACGTCCTCGTATGCGGTCCACTCCCCCTCCTGCCGGCGCCCTTGCGGACCCTCCGGAAGGTTCACCTTCACCACACACTCGTACATGCGCAAGGGGGGCTTCGGAATTCGATACTCCGCGAGATGGAAAGCGCTGCAGACCGAAAACCCCACATTGATCATGAGTACCTGCCCGCCCTCCCAGCACAGCTTTCCCAGGGGCGACTCCTCACCCATGTGGCTTTCCGGGCGGTGTCCGGAACAGAGCCGCTCCGCGTCGGCGCCGAGCGCGGCGAAAGAGGTCTGCGGGTGGGCGCTGCGGGCGGCGCCCGGCGCGGTGCGGACGGCCTCGGCGAGGCAGCCCATGCCCTGACTCGGGGTGCCGGCCGGGTCGAAGGGGGGCATCGCGTCGAGGAAGCTCCGCAACTCGGACTCGTCCAGGCCGGCGATCCGCTCCAGATGGGCGCTGGAGGTCCTGGAGTTCTCCGGGGTGAACGCGGGCACCACCAGGGTGCCGCGCGGGCCGAGGACGCCCGTCAGGGCGTCGCGCAGCCGCTCCGCGCGCAGACCGGTCCCGCCCAGGGCCGCGTGCACCATGAGCCGCATCCCGGGCCGGACCCCCAGCAGCCGCAGCTGCACCGCCAGCTGGAGGGTCCCGGGGCCGCTGCGGTCCCGCCCCGGCCCCGCGGCAGCCGGGGCGGGAGAGGGGGCGGTCATGCGTCGACCGTCTTCAGTTCATAGCGCAGCTCGGCGACGAGGCGCTTGCCGGTGATGGTGAGTTCGGCCGCTTCCGAAAGGCGGTCCAGGGCCTGGTGGATCCGGTCCGAGCCGCCCGGCTCGGGGGCCGCGGTGGCCCGCCGGTACGCCTCCACCGCCACCCGCTCGTGCACGTCGGCCAGCAGCCGGGACACCGGGACGGGTCGCTCCCGCCACGGCGAGGGGTGCTGCCACTGACCGTCCAGCGCGTACAGGTCGGCCACCTCGGTCAAGGCCCGCAGCCGGGTCCGCCGCCGCCCGGTCAGCAGCGCGAGAGCGGTCTCCCGTACCCCGGCCGCGTACGGCACCCCGAGCGCCCCCGGCCCGTGCCGGCCCGCCTCGCCCCAGTCGCCGGACCGCGGGCCGCCCGCGAGCGGGGTCAGCGTGGTCAGCCCGACGGCCGCCGCCCGGGCGAACTCGGGCACCGCCCGGTGCAGCAGCGCCCACGCCCGGTTCAGCCTGCCCCGCCACTCCTCGGCCTCGCCGGCGCCGAGGCGGAGCCTGGGCGGGCGCGCGAAGCAGTTGCGGAACGGGTCGAGGTCCTCCAGCGCCACCGGGGCCGTGTCCGGCCCGGGCGACCAGGTGCGTACGGGCTGCCAGCGGGCGTCACCCGCCGCCGGTCCGAAGCGGTGCTCGGCGCGGCCGTCCCGTACGGCGTACCCCTCGTCCGTGACGTGCAGCGCGGCCCTGCCCTCCGTGCCGGGCTCCCCGAGCCGCAGCAGGCCCAGCGTCGGCAGGTACACCTCGCCGTCCCGGTAGACCACCTCGGCCGGCAGGTCCAGCCCGCCGCGCAGGACCGCCGCGACGGCCAGCGCGGTCAGCCTGCGCGCCGCCTCCGCGGCGTCCTGCGTGCCCTCGCGGGCTGCGTCCAGGGACGCCAGCACCCAGGTCCGCGTGAAGGGGTGGTCCAGTACGGCGTCCAGCGCGTCCGCGCCCGCCTCCCCGGCCTGCTCCACGGCGGCCAGCAGCTCCCAGGCGCGCGCCCAGCCGGGCTCGGCGGCGAGGTCCGCGTGCAGCCGGGCCAGCAGGATCCGGGTCAGCTCCTCCTGCGAACGGGCCAGTTCGGCCGGGTCGGACAGCTGCGGGGCGGTCTCCCGCAGCGCCGTGCGGCCCTCGACGCCGTCCACGAGCTCGCGCAGGTCGGTGCAGTACACGGAGGGGTTGTCGAAGCCGTTGCGGTCGCGGTAGCGGTGGGTGTAGAGCCCGCCTCCGCACGAACGTACGACGGGGCACCGGCGGCACGAGGCGCTGACACCCGCGAGGCCCAGCTGCCGGGCCCGGACCCCGGGATGGGCCGCCACCTGGTCAAACGCATGGTCGAAGACGTTGTAACCGGTGGCCGCGGCCCCCTCGAAGGCGCTCTTGAGCGAGTCCACCTGCTCCAGGGTCCCGTCGGTCTCGACGACGACGAGGTCCGTGGGCGCGAGCCCGAGGGACTCGGTGAGGCTGGGCCCGCCGCGCAGGGTGGAGAGCAGGGACTCGAAGAGCCGTACGGGCACCGGGCGCCCCAGCCGCTCCCAGTGGTCGAAGATCCGCAGCAGCCAGCGCGCGTACGCGTCGGGGGCGCCGTCGGGGCGGGCCGGGGGCGTCTCCCAGGTGGCGTGCGGGAGGAGGAAGTCGATGCGCGGGGGCTCCAGTTCGACGAGCGCGTCCAGCACGGCGACGGGATCGTTGGCCACGTCCACGGTACAGAGCAGGCCCTGGTACAGGTGGCGGTAGGGCGCCGAGCGGAGCCGGGCGACGGCGGCCAGGACCAGCGGGTGGCTCGTACGGCCGTCCGCGAAGCGGCGGTGGCGGTCGTTCGCGGCGCGGTCCCCGTCGAGGGAGACGCCGACCCGGACGCCGAACTCGTCGAAGAGGTCGAGGTAACGGGTGGTGAGCTGGAGCCCGTTGGTGTGGATCCGCAGATCGAGGGCGGCGATCCCGGTGAGCGCCCGGCTGAACTCCTCGCACACGAGGCGGAGCCGGGCGGTGCCCGCCAACAAGGGTTCCCCTCCGTGAAGAATCACCGTGACGGAGGGGAGTGCATGGTCACGGGCATGTTCGGCGAGCCGCGACGCGGTCTGCGAAATAGCCTCGGGGGAGATCACTTTCGGCCGGGCTCGCCAGCTCTGATCTGCGTGTTCGTAGACATAGCAATGATCACAAGCAAGATCGCATCTGCTGTGAACTTTCAGGACGATCTCGCGAAATGCGATCAGGCCGGTCATTCCACCAGTCTAGAGCGCTTACTTCGGTGTCAGAGCGCGGAGTTGAAGATCGGAGTCTGAACCGGGCGACCGGATTCGGCCGGGAGCACGCGACCGAGCGTCGTGGCCGCGGACGCGGTGTGGACGTCGATCTTGGCGAGCGGGACCCGGCGGGCCTTGACCGTGCTGGTCGCGGGGGTTGCGGAAGTGTTCACGACACCGTCCTTGGGGAAGCCATGTGGAATGGGCATGTGAATGACAACAGCGACGCGCTGCCGTCAAGCGTGGACTTTACTCGGCCACACCCCATTGGCAACCGAGACATGACGCCTGGTCAACCGTTCTATGGCAAGCACGGCGTATTTCCCGGCGTGGCTTATTCGGCCGTTCGCCGGACGGCAAGATCCATTTCTCCCGGCGCCGGACCCGGCCCGGCGCCCCCGGGCGGGACGTCCGGTGGCACCGGGATCTGCGACAGGCCCGTGGCCTGGGCGAACGCGGCCCGCCCGGCGGTCTGCCCGGTGATCCGCCCGGCGGTCCGCCGGACGAGGCCTGCCCGGCGGTCCGGTCGCGGCTCGGCGAAGTGCTCGCCGTACCGGCCGGGGCGGCCGCCCACCCCTTGGCCGACCGGGACGTGATGTCCGGTCAAACTTACATGCAGGCGGGGGAGTCAGGCCGTGTCCGTCAGGCGGGCTGCTGCTCGCTGAGGTCGGGCGCGGGCAGGTCGCGCAGCAGCCAGTTCAGTACGTCGGGCAGTGCGCGCAGGGCCGCGAAGTGCGCGGCGGCCGGCTCGATGGTGGTGGTGGCGCCCGGGATGCGGCGGGCCAGCCAGCGGGAGTGGCCCACGGGGGAGAACACGTCCAGTTCCCCGTGCCAGATCAGCACCGGGCAGCGGATGTCGGCCGGGTCGAAGCCCCAGGGGCGGCTGAAGGCCAGGACGTCGTCGATCCAGCCGTACGCCGAATGGCGCAGCCCCTCGCGGTAGTTCCGCAGCAGCATCGACCGCAGGCCGGCGTCCGAAACGATCATGCGGTCGTTGGCGGTCAGCTCCCGGCGCAGCTCGTCCAGCAGTCGGCCGGGGTCCTTGCGGATGCCGTCGGCGCGGGGGATCAGCCGGGCCGCCAGCTCCTCGGGATCGGCGGAGGCGGTGGTGTACTCCCTCACGTTCGACGCGGCCATCCCGGCGAACCAGTCCAGGTCCTCCGCGTCCCGGGGGGCCAGGCCGACCATCGCCGCGGTCCGGGTGACCCGGTCCGGGAGCAGGGCGGCGCAGGCCAGTGCTCCGGCGGCGCCGCCGGAGCGGCCGGCCACCGCGAAGGTGTCCAGGCCGAGGGCGTCGGCGACGGCGGCCACGTCCTGGGCCACGTCGGCGACGGTGCGGCCCGGATGGCGGTCGGAGCCGCCGTAGCCGGGTCTGTCGTAGGCGATGAGCTGCATCCGGCGCTGGTAGAGGACCATGCCCCGGGGGGCCGGGCCGAGGCGGCTGCCCGGCATGCCGTGGAGCAGGAAGACGGGCTTGCCGTCCGGATCGCCCCTGCGCTCCACGGTCAGAGCGCGGCCGTCCGCTGTGCGCACCTGATTGCGCACGCGCTCCCTCCCTCACGATCGGTGTGAGTCGTCACGGCGATTGTGCTCGCTGGGGGAGGAGCGCGGTAGGGCGCACTCTGGGCGAAATTCTTGTGAAAGTTTTCTCGAGTGGGAAGAGGCTTTTCCGGCGCCCGCATATGCCCAGGTCAAGGAGCTGTCCTAGGGGGCGTGAACGGGCGTGAACCAGGCGTGAATGGTCGTGAACAGCCTTCGCTCTCCCCGAATGGACTTTTTCGGCACCGCGGCTTCCGCTTTTTGCGTGGAATTGCGGGAACCGGGCAGGATCGTGGGAAATGCGGATCGCCGGTCCTCCGGAGGTCAGGCGCGGGGCACCAGTGCGGCCGCCGCCGAACGGGCCCGCTCCAGGGCCCCGGCGCGGTCCGCTCCGCGCCGGCCCAGCACCACCCGGGTGCTCAGTCCGTCCAGAAGGGCGAGCAGCTCCGAGGCCCGGGCGGGCACGTCGAAGGCGGCGAAGCGGCCCTGGCCCACACCCTTGGCCAATAGCGCCTCCAGGTCGCGCTGCCAGCCGTCGTCGATCTCCTCCTGCGCGGCCTTGAGCGGCTCGTTGGAGGCGGTGCGGGCCCACAGTTCGATCCACAGGGTCCAGCGCGGGTCGCGCGGCCCCAGCGGGAGGTAGAGCTCCAGGAACAGGTCGAGCTTGCGCGGGGCGGCGACCCGCCGGCGGCCCAGCGGCGCGCGGCGTTCTCCGGCGGATATGGACCCGATGGTCGGCATCTACACGGCGGTGACCCGCCGCCCGCTGTCCGGCGGAGGACCGGCCTGGCAGCCGGCCGAGACGGTGGACGTGGAGACGGCGGTGCACGGCTACACGATGGGCTCGGCCCGCGCCAACTTCCTGGAGCAGGAGCGCGGTTCGCTGACGGTGGGCAAGGCGGCGGACTTCGTGGTCCTGTCCCGGGACATCCTCGCCGTCCCGGTGGACGAGAACCCGGCACGGTCGCCGAAACGGCGGTGGTGGCGGGCGAGGTGGTCCACCGCGTCCAGCGCCCGGCCGTCGGCGTGTGGCCCCGTCGCCTCAGGGTTAGCCTGGACAGGGGCAATGCGTCGGCGGGGCGCGCCGTCACCACCGAACGGCGGGGGCGTCCCGGTTCGGCAGGGAGGTCCCGTGGCCGCCAGACTGCGCATGACGACGGTGGACGCCGGACCCTTCACCATGCCGAAGAGCGGCCTCCAGTACGGGGCCAGCGGCACGGTCACCGTGCCCTCGACGGTGGCCGTCATCGAGCACGCCGCCCACGGACTGATCCTCTTCGACACAGGCGTCAACCACCGCGTGGCGGACCCCGAGGCAGCCGAGGCCCACTGGGGTCCGGGCCTGCGGGCGGCGTACGGCGCCGAGGCGTTCACCCGGGCCCACGCCGTCGACGCGCAGCTGGAGCGCCTCGGCTACCGGCTCGCCGACGTCAGGTACGTCGTCTACTCCCACCTGCACCTCGACCACGCCGGAGGGATGACCTACTTCCCGCACGCCGTGCACGTGGCCCAGCACGAGGAACTGCGCCACGCCTGGTGGCCGGACCGGTGGACCGCCCGGGGCTACGCGTTCAACGACTACGCGGGCGGCCGCGGCTACGACTTCCTCGAACTCCGCGGTGACCTGGACCTGTTCCAGGACGGCACGCTCACCATCGTGCGCACCATCGGCCACACGCCCGGCCACCAGGGCGTCATCCTGGACCTCGGCCACCACGGACGGATCGGCCTCATGGGGGACGCCGCGCACCTTCAGGAGGGACTGGACCGGAACGTGCCCATGCCCAGCGACTGGAACATCGAGGAGAAACTGCTCACCCACGGGCGACTGCGCGCGCTGTCCCGGGCCGGCATCCCGGTGTTCCTGTCCCACGACCCGGGCCACTTCGCCGACCTGCCGCACGACGGCGACTTCTGGGACTAGGCCGTCTCTTCCGGGAGCCCACTGCCCACGGCGGCGCCCGGACGGCCCCTGCGGAACACCGCGCAGGCCACGGTGACCACCGAGCCGGCAACCGCCCAGGCGGCCAGCACCAGCATCGGCCCGCCCGCGCCGTTGCCGCTGAAATACGAGAGGGAGCGCGCGGCGTACGTACCGGCGCCCGGCGGCAGAGCCGGCCCGATGGTGCTCCAGAACGGCGGCAGCAGGGGGTACGGGTACGCGCCGCCGGCGCTCGGATTGCCGAGCACCACGACCAGCAGGATCGCGAGGCCGATGCCGATCACGCCCGCCAGCCCCTGGAGGGCGAGGGTGATCGCGCCGACCGCGAAGACCACCAGGGTGCCCAGCCCCCACAGGCCCGTGATGCTGCCGGGCAGCGCGTCCAGGACGGGGCCCGCGATGACCGCGCCGAGCAGCCCGGCGGCGAGCGCGTACACGAGCAGCGCGCCGAGCCGGATGACGGCGCGGTGTGCGTTGGCGGGCCGCGCGCCGGCGCTGATCGCGAGGATCGCGGCGCACAGGTAGCCGCCCACGCACCAGCCGATGACCAGGTAGAAGGCGCTCAGGCCGCGGCTGTCGCCCTGGGCGGCCGGAGCCACGTCGGTGACCTGCACGGTCCGCCCCTGGGCCCGCTCGGCGCGGCCCACGACCTCTTCCAGCGCCTGAGACAGCGAGGCTCCGGTGCCGGAGGCGACCAGCAGCCGGTCGGTCCGGCCGGCCGGGTCGATGATCAGCGCGCCGTCGACGTCCCGGTTCCTGACCTGGGCGAGCGCCGCGGCCCCGTCCTCGACCACCCGGGGGTCGAGCGGTTTGCCGGGCAGGGCGCCGAGCTGCCGCGCGGCCTGCTCGGCCGCCGGCGCGCGGGGGGCGGCCACGGCGATCGGGATCTCGCTGGGCTTCGGATGGTGGAAGGCCCCGATGTACGAGGTGATGAAGGCGAGCTGGAGGACCAGCACCCCCAGGACCAGCAGGGCTGCCCGGGTGGTCACGGCGTCCCTGATCTCGGCGAGGAAACCTTGGGGCGGGCCTGCGCCGGGGCTCTCGGTGGGCTGGGTCATGTTCCACACGCTCGGCGTACCGGCGGCGGGACGCAGCAGGGACGGGCCGAATGGATGACCTCCGGGAGTGCGGGGAGGAGTGTGCAGCGGGGTCCGCGGGAGGCACGCCGGAGTGATCTCAGGTGATCGAACAAGTGTTTCGCACGGATATTCGAATTGCTCTATGGTGGAGAGCGGGGGAGGTGTTCACACGAGTCGAAGCAGGAGGCCGCGGGTGCCTGGTTTTACGCATCTGCACACCGTTTCGGGGTTCTCCATGCGGTACGGAGGCTCGCACCCCGAACGGCTGGCGGAGCGTGCCGCCGATCGAGACATGGACGCCCTCGCCCTGACCGACCGCGACACCCTTGCGGGCGCGGTGCGGTTCGCGAAGGCGTGCGCGAAGGCGGGCATCCGGCCGCTGTTCGGCGTGGATCTGGCGGTCGCGGCCGCCGGGTCGCCCACGGCGGGCTCGGCCGGGTCGGGGGGCCCGGCCGGGCCCGCCGCGGGCGGTGTGCGTACGGGGGACCGTACGGGCGTGCGGGCGGGGAGCCCCGCGCACGCCCCGGGCGGCGGCGGATCCGGCGAGGCCTCCTACCGGCGGCGCACCCCGGTCAAGGGTGGGGCCTTCGTGGACGAGTCCGCCCCCCGGGCCGTCTTCCTGGCCCGGGACGGGGCCGCCGGCTGGGCCGAGCTGTGCCGGATGGTCACCGCCGCCCACGCGGGCGCCCCCGAGGTCCCGCTGGTGCCCTGGGACGCCCTGCGCGGGGAGGGCGTCTTCGCCCTGCTCGGGCCGGGCTCCGAGGTGGGGCGGGCGCTCGCCGCGGGCCGCCCCGACCGGGCCGCCCGGCTGCTCGCGCCCTGGCGGGAGGTCTACGGCGACTCCCTGCGCCTGGAGGCCGTCCACCACGGCCGCACCGGCACCGGGCCGGGCTCGCTCCGGCTGGCCGCCCGTACCGTCGGCTTCGCCGCCGAACAGGGCGTCCCGGCCGTGCTCACGAACGCCGTCCGCTACGCCGACCCCGGCCAGGGCCCGGTCGCCGACGTCCTCGACGCGGCCCGCCGCCTGGTCCCCGTCGACCCCCGAGGGCCCCTCGACACCGGCGAGCGCTGGCTCAAGGGACCCGCCGCCATGGCCGATGCCGCCGACCGGATCGCCCGGGCGGCCGGCCTGCGCCCCGCCGACGCCAGGCGTCTGCTCGCGGAGACCCGGCGTACCGCCGAGGCCTGCGCCGTGGATCCCGAGGACGACCTCGGCATCGGCTCCGTGCACTTCCCCGAAGCCCGGCTCGTCGGCGCCGCCCGCCGCAGCGCCCAGCGGGTCCTCGCCTCCCGCGCCTCGGCGGGCATGGTGCTGCGCGGCTACGCGGGCGACCGCGCGTACTGGGAGCGGATGCACCAGGAACTCGACATCATCGCCTACCACGGCTTCGCCTCGTACTTCCTGACGGTCGCCCA
The DNA here is from genome assembly GCF_053610945.1 of Streptomyces sp. NPDC054849. Classification (NCBI taxonomy): domain Bacteria; kingdom Bacillati; phylum Actinomycetota; class Actinomycetes; order Kitasatosporales; family Streptomycetaceae; genus Streptomyces; species Streptomyces sp. NPDC054849. Next base: position 48,223 of record NZ_JBSGZI010000040.1, on the reverse strand, counting down.
AGTCGTGGACGACGTACGGGAGATGGGCATCCGGGTGGCCGCCCGCGGCTCCGGCGCCGGCTCCCTCGTCAACCACCTGCTCGGCATCGCGCACGCCGACCCCCTCGCGCACGGCCTGCTGATGGAGCGCTTCCTGTCCAAGCGCCGGCGCGTCCTGCCCGACATCGACATCGACGTGGAGTCCGCCCGCCGGCTGGAGGTCTACCGGCGGATCATCGACCGGTTCGGTGCCGAACGCGTCGCCACCGTCTCCATGCCCGAGACCTACCGGGTCCGCCACGCCATCCGCGACGTCGGCGCCGCCCTGTCCATGGACCCGGCCGTCACCGACCGGCTCGCCAAGGCCTTCCCGCACATCCGGGCCCGCGACGCCCGCGCCGCACTGGAGGAACTGCCAGAACTGCGCGGCGTACGGGAGGAGGTGCGCGGGGAGGCGTACGGGCGGATGTGGGAGCTCGTCGAATCACTGGACGCGCTGCCGCGCGGGATCGCCATGCACCCGTGCGGGGTGCTGCTCTCCGACGACTCCCTGCTGGCCCGTACCCCGGTGGTGCCCACCAGTGGCGAGGGCTTCCCCATGTCCCAGTTCGACAAGGACGACGTGGAGGAGCTCGGGCTGCTCAAGCTGGACGTGCTGGGCGTACGGATGCAGTCCGCGATGGCGCACGCGGTCGCGGAGATCCGGCGCGGCACGGGGGAGGAGCTCGACCTGGACGACCCGGCGCAGGTGCCGCCGGGCGACCGGGCCACGTACGAGCTGATCCGTTCGGCCGAGACGCTGGGCTGCTTCCAGATCGAATCGCCGGGCCAGCGGGATCTGGTGGGACGGCTGCAGCCGTCGACCTTCCACGACCTGGTCGTCGACATCTCCCTCTTCCGGCCGGGGCCGGTGGCCGCCGACATGGTGCGGCCCTTCATCGAGGCCCGGCACGGGCGGGCGCCGGTCCGCTTCCCGCACCCGGACCTGGCCGCCGCGCTGCGCGAGACCTACGGGGTGGTGGTCTTCCACGAGCAGATCATCGAGATCGTGCACGTCATGACCGGCTGCGGGCGGGACGAGGCGGACCGGGTGCGGCGCGGGCTGTCCGACCCGCAGTCGCAGGCGCGCATCAAGGTCTGGTTCGCGGCGAAGGCGGCCGAGCGCGGCTATCCGGTGGAGGTGATCGGCCGGACCTGGGAGATCGTCGAGGCCTTCGGCTCGTACGGCTTCTGCAAGGCGCACGCGGTGGCCTTCGCGGTGCCCACGTACCAGTCGGCGTGGCTGAAGGCGCACCACCCGGCGGCCTTCTACGCCGGGCTGCTGACCCACGATCCGGGGATGTACCCGAAGCGGCTGCTGCTGGCGGACGCGCGGCGGCGGGGTGTGCCGGTGCTGCCGCTGGACGTGAACCGGTCGGCGGCCGCCCATCGTATCGAACTGGTGTCCGATGCCTCTGACGCCTCCGGCGCCCACGGTGGCTCCGCCGCCTCCGGTGCCTCCCTGACGGTGTGGGGCCTGCGCCTCGGCCTGTCCGACGTCCACGGCATCAGCGCGGCCGAGGCGGCCCGGATCGAGGCCGGACAGCCGTACGCCTCCCTGCGCGACTTCTGGGACCGGGCGCACCCGGGGCGCCCGGTCGCCGAACGGCTGGCGCAGGTCGGGGCGTTGGACTCCTTCGGCGCCAACCGGCGCGATCTCCTGCTGCACTTGACCGAGCTGCACGGCGCCCAGCGGGCGGCGGGCGTACGGGGCGGCGCCCAACTCCCCCTGGAGGGCGGCCGGTCCACGGCCTCCATCGGGCTGCCCGACCTCACCGAAGCGGAGCGGCTCAGCGCCGAGCTGGGCGTCCTCGGCATGGACGCCTCGCGGCACCTGATGGGGGACCACCACGCCTTCCTGACCGAGCTGGGAGTGATCCCGGCACGCCGGCTGCGGGACACCGAACACGGGCAGACCGTACTGGTCGCGGGGGCCAAGGCGGCCACCCAGACCCCGCCGATCCGGTCCGGGAAGCGGGTCATCTTCACCACCCTGGACGACGGGACGGGCCTGGTCGACCTGGCCTTCTTCGACGACAGCCATGAGCGGTGCGCGCACACCGTCTTCCACTCCTTCCTGCTGCTGGTACGCGGTGTCGTGCAGCGACGGGGCCCGCAGAGCCTGAGCGTGGTCGGGGCGGCGGCGTGGAACCTGGCGGAGCTGGTGGAACTGCGGGCGGCGGGCGGCCTGGACGCGGTCGCGGCCCGCCTGGCCGACTCCGGCGGTGGTGCAGGTGGTGCAGGTGGTGCTGGTGATGGCGGTGACGGTGGCGGCGGTGCAGGCGCGGCCGACGGCGACGGCGACGGCACGGCGGGCGAACGAAGGGCAAGCCGCAGGATCCACTTCTCCACGGGATACGAGATGAACCCCTGGGCCGACCTCCAGCCCCCCGGCACCGGCCCCGCGACCGGCCGCAAGCTGTGGCACTCCAGCCCCGGGAGCGCGGGATGACCTCCGGCCGGCTCACGGATGCGGGGGCGGGGGCCCGCACGGCCGCGGTGACCGCCGGCCCGGGCACCTCGCCAAAATCCCCGCCGGCGGCGGCGGGCCGGGCCGTGATGTGCCTGCGGCTGCACCCCGCGGACGGAGGGCCGCTCGGCGCGCGGGAGTACGCCGGGGTGCTCGCGCTGCTCGGCGGGATCACCCCGGCCGTGCAGGCCCTGCCGCCCGACGCCGCCCTCGCCGACGTCCGGGGCGCGCTGCGGTACTTCGGCTGCGACGCCGGCCGGCTGGCCGCCGTGATCCGGGTCCGGGCCCTCGCCCTGTACGGCGTGGACGCCGCCGTCGGCGTGGCCGGCAACCCCATGCTGGCGCGGGCGGCGGCCCGCGAGGCCAGGCCCGGGGCGACCCTGGTGATCCCCGAGGAGCCCGCCGCCGTACGGGACTTCCTGGCGGGCAAGCCCGTCACCGCCCTCGACGGGGTCGGCCCCAAGGCCGCCCGCACCCTGTGCTCCTACGGCCTCGACTCCGTCGGCCGGGTCGCCGCGGCCCCGCCCGCCGCCCTGCGGCGGATCCTCGGCGCCCGGCTCGGCCGCGAGGTGCACGAGCGTGCCCTCGGGATCGACCGGACCCCCGTCCGGCCGGGCGCCGCCGCCCGCACCATCGCCGCCGAGCGGCTCTTCGACCGGGACGAGCTGGATCCCGTACGGCACCGGCGGGCCCTGCTCTCGCTGACGGAGGAGCTCGGCGCGCGGCTTCGTACACAAGGGCAGGACCGGGGACAGGGGCAGGTCTGCCGGGCCCTGTCGCTCACCGTCCGCTGCGCCGACCGCACCACCCTCACCCGGACGCGCACCCTGGCCGAACCCACCGCCCACTCGGCCGCCCTGACCGCCACGGCCTACGCCCTGTACGAGGGCCTCGGTCTGCAGCGGGCCCGGGTCCGCGCGCTGTCCCTGCGCGCCGAGGACCTGACTGCGGCCGAACAGGCCGCACGGCAGCTCAGTTTCGACCCCGAGGACGAGAAGGCCCGCCGCCTGGAGGCGGTCACCGACCGGGTTCGCGCGCGCTTCGGTCCGCAGGCCATCGCCCGCGGCACGCTTGCCGCCTGACGGACCGTCGGGCACCACACGCGACACGCGAGTTTTTACCGACGCGTAACTTCCCTGTGTTGCTACTCACACGTAATTTGGCGACAGCAGCGCCCCTTTGTGATCCGGATCACGGGACGAACCCCCACCGCCCCATCCCCTTGAGTCGATCCGCAAGGAGATCACACGATGCTGCCCTGGAGACGCCTGCTCCGCCCGCTGGCCGTCCTCGCCCTCACCGCCGCCGCGCTTGTCGCCCCCACCGGCACCGCGCAGGCCGCATCCGCACCCAGCAGCGGCTGGAACAACTGGTCCTGCAAGCCGTCCGCCGCGCATCCGCGCCCCGTCGTCCTCGTGCACGGCACCTTCGGCAACTCCGTCGACAACTGGCTCGGCCTCGCGCCGTACCTCGTGCACCGCGGGTACTGCGTCTACTCGCTCGACTACGGGCAACTGCCCGGCGTGCCCTTCTTCCACGGGCTCGGCCCCATCGACAAGTCCGCCGAACAGCTCGACGTCTTCGTCGACAAGGTGCTCGCCGCCACCGGCTCCGCCAAGACCGACATCATCGGGCACTCGCAGGGCGGCATGATGCCCCGCTACTACCTGAAGTTCCTCGGCGGCGCCGAGAAGGTCAACGCACTGGTCGGCCTCGCCCCCGACAATCACGGCACCACCCTGCTCGGATTCACCAAGCTCCTCCCGTACTTCCCCGGGGCCGAGGACCTGATCAGCACGGCGACCCCCGGCCTCGCCGACCAGATCGCCGGATCCGCCTTCCTGCAGAAGCTGAACGCGGGCGGGGACACCGTGCCCGGGGTGAAGTACACGGTGATCGCCACCAAGTACGACGAGGTGGTGACGCCGTACCGGAGCGGCTTCCTGGACGGTGCGAACGTACGCAACGTCGTCCTCCAGGACCTGTGCCTCCTGGACATCTCGGAGCACGTCACCATCGGGCTCACCGACCGGATCGCCTGGCACGAGGCGCTCAACGCCCTCGACCCGGCCCACGCCGAACGGACCACCTGCGCCTCCGTCTTCGAGTGACGGGACGCAGATGGTCCGGCAGTTCAAGCGTCTGAGCCGTCTGAACGGTCCGGACTAGCGGCCGTGGCGGCCCGCCGTCGCACGGCGGCGGGCCAGGCCGAACAGCACGGCCGCGCCGACGGCCAGGGCGCCGGCCCCGGCGATCGCGATCGACGGGGTCGCGCTGCTCCCGCCTGTCTGCGCGAGGCTGTCGTTCGCCGACGACGGAGAGGGGACGGGCACGGCGGCGTCGGTCGCGCCGTTCGTCTTCGGGTCGTTGTCGCCGTGGCCGTTGTGCTCCACCGTGGACTTGTCCGCGCCGGCGGCGATCTGCTGGTCCGTCGGGGCCGAGGGCTTCTCGGACGGCTTGGAATCCGTTCCGGTGCCGGGCTTGGTGGCCGGCTCCGTGCCGGGCGCGGCGGTCGGTGTCGCACCGCTTCCTCCGGTACCGCTTCCTCCCGTGCCGCTTCCTCCGGTACCGGTGCCTCCGGTACCGGTGCCTCCCGTACCGCCCCCGTTGTCCTTGCCGAAGACCACGTCCGAGCAGGTGTAGAAGGCCTCCGGGCTGTCGGAGCGCTGCCAGATGCTGTAGATCAGGTGGCGGCCGGACTTGTTCGGAACCGTCCCGGAGAAGACGTAGTCACCGTTCTGCATGCCGGGGTCGGTGGCCTTCGCGAACGGCGCCGGCTCCAGGTCGGACCACTTGAGCGGCTTCGTCGGGTCGTAACCGTCCTTCGTCACGTACAACTCGAAGGAACCCTTGTGCGGTGCCGTGCCCTTGTAGCGGAAGGTGTGCGCGCCGGCGGACATCGGGCCGGCCGGCCAGTCGGCGCGGGCCAGGTCCAGGCCCTGGTACTTGTCGTTGCCCGCGGAGCAGAGCTGGCCGTTCGGGATCAAAGCCCGGTGGTTCCCGGCCGCGTTGGCGATGTTCACCGCGTTCCAGTCGTAGAACGCCTGCGTTCCGCTCGCTGCGACGGCCGCCCTGCACGCCGCCGACTTCGGCGCTTCCGGGCCCTCCGCGTAACACGCCGCCACCCGGCTGACGGGGTCCGTCATCGAGCCGTGCGCGGCCGCGGGAACGACGGCATATGAGGCCAGCGCGAGCGGGGCGATACCGGCGGCGGCGATACGGGTCAGCGTCACGGTGCGGCGGCGTGCGGGCATGGGTGGATCTCCTTCGGGCACAAGGCAGGGGAGCGCCGGCGGAATCGGAATCGGCCCCGTGGCGCCGCCCCCCGGCGGCGCCACATCCGGCCCTTCCTGTCCTGGCTCAGCCAAGCTAGCCGCCCGGACCATGGGTTTTGCCGCCTCCGGGCCCCCGGAGCGGATCCTTAGGGTCCTCTTAAGGTCGAGGTAAGAGGGCGCTCAGGAACCCGGATCGCGGAGCCCTTCCGCCCGAGGACCGCGGCTTCCCGCCGGCCGTTCCGGGGGGCGGCCACCGGCGCAGGCCGGGTAGGTCCGCATGGAGCAGCGCAGTCAGCCAATCGGTTGATCTGCCTGGCGGGTCGCGGGTCCGCCCGCCGGGCCGGCTGGGACGATCCCGCGCATGGCACCGAGGACAAGCACGGCCGAGAGTTCGGCAAAAGCACGGGTGGTCCTGCTGACGCTCTCGGCCGGCCAGTTCCTGATGGCGCTCGACAGCTCGGTCATGAACGTCTCGATCGCGACAGTGGCCGAGGATGTGGGCACGACCGTATCGGGCATCCAAGGCGCGATCACCGCCTACACCCTCGTGATGGCGATGTTCATGATCCCCGGTGGCAAGGTCGGGGCGCTGATCGGCCGCAAACGCGCGTTCCTGATCGGCTGCTGCATCTACGGGGCCGGCTCCCTCACCACGGCGCTCGCACCGAATCTGCCGGTACTTCTGCTCGGCTGGGCGCTCCTCGAAGGCATCGGGGCGGCGCTCATCCTGCCCGCGATCGTGGCCCTGGTGGCCGGGAACTTCGTCGCCGAACGCCGTCCCGCCGCCTATGGACTCGTCGCGGCGGCAGGTGCCGTGGCGATCGCGGTCGGGCCGCTCATCGGAGGTGTCGCGACGACGTACTTCTCCTGGCGGTGGGTGTTCGCCGGGGAGGTGCTGGTGGTGCTTGGCATCCTGGTGCTGGCCCGCCGTATCGCCGACGCCCCGACCGGCGAACGCCGGCGCATCGATCTCTTCGGCGTCGTGCTGTCCGCGCTCGGCCTCGGGCTCTTCGTCTACGGAGTGCTCCGCTCGGACGAATGGGGCTGGTTCCAGCCGAAGCCCGACGCGCCGTCGTGGCTCGGGATCTCGCTGGTCGTCTGGCTGATGCTGGCGGGTCTGCTGCTGATCTGGCTCTTCCTCCGCTGGGAGGCCCGCCTCGGGGAACAGCGCAGGGAGCCGCTCCTCGACCCGGTCATGCTGCAGAACAGACAGCTCACCGGCGGACTGACCATGTTCTTCTTCCAGTACCTCGTGCAGATGGGCGTGTTCTTCGTCGTACCGCTCTACCTGTCGGTCGCCCTCGGCCTGTCCGCACTGCAGACCGGTGCCCGTCTCCTGCCGCTGTCCGTGACCCTGCTGGCGGCCGCGGTCCTGATCCCCCGCTTCCTCCCGGCCGTCTCGCCGCGGCGGGTGGTACGACTCGGGGTCCTCGCCCTGCTCGCGGGCGCGGTGGTCCTGATGGCCGCGCTCGACGCGGACGCCGGTGCTGAAGTCGTCACCGTCCCCCTGCTGCTGATCGGCCTCGGCATGGGCGCGCTGGCGTCCCAGCTCGGGGCGGTCACCGTGTCCGCGGTACCGGAAGAACAAAGTGCAGAGGTCGGGGGCGTACAGAACGCCGTCACCAACCTCGGCGCCTCGATCGGTACGGCACTGGCCGGGTCGATCATGATCGCCGCGCTCGCCACGTCCTTCCTGACCAGCGTCGAGCAGAATCCGGCGATCCCGGACAGCGTCAAGAGCCAGGCGACCGTCAAGATCCAGAGCGGCGCACCCTTCCTCTCGGACGCGCAGCTCAAGACGGCCCTCGACGAAGCCGGCACCAGCAGCGAGGTGACCCAGGGCGCCCTGGACGCGAACGCCGCGGCACGACTCGACGGCCTCCAGGCCGCGCTCGCCATCCTCGCCCTCGCCGCCCTCCTCGCGATGTTCTTCACCCATCGCATCCCCACGACCCAGCCGCGCTCGCCAGAGCCTTAGGGCGTGTCCTCCGGATCTTGCCGGGCCGGCGCTGCCCCGCCGAGGCCGGGCGAGGCCGTCAACGCGGGCAGCACGGGGATCACCCGGGCGAGCCACCCCGTCGGCCCGGTCGTGAAATGCGGCGCGGCGGAAACCTCCCACCAGGAGCGGACGGCCGCCGTCCGCACGGTCTCGCCGGTGCGCTTGTCGGCGTACTCGACCTCCCGCTCACCGGTCAGCCGTGCGGCGACCTGGCCCCTCTTGCAGGCCGCCGGGTAGTCGTTCCAGTTCACACCCGCCTCCGACCACAGCATTTCCTGCACGGCCCCGCTGGACACCCGCTGCAGCCTTTTGTGGGAGAAGTGCGCCTGAGCGGCCATGGAGATGCTGTTGCGGACGGCGTCGCGCTGCCTCCACACGAAGTAGTTGGCGACCTCGACCGGGTCCGACATCGTGAAGACGCGGGCGTCGAAGAGCGCCCGCCGGCCCGGCCGGCGCTCATTGAGCACAGCCGTGGCCAAGGACGCGGAGACGGACAGCTGCTTGGCCGTGACGCCGCCGAACCAGGGTTCGGTCCCGGCCGAGGCGAAGTCGGTGAGGAGGAGACTGATCTCGTCGGACTGCGTGTACGCGAGTGCCGTTCCCGCCGCTTCGGCGCAGAGCGCCTCGGTGACCGCGGCCATGTCGGCGACGAAGCCCATGTCGAAGGGCTTGTCGGCGTCGGCCAGGTAGGTGCGGAAGGCGCGGCCGTCGAGGCGCAGGATCGTGTAGGTGCGGCGGGGCAGCACCGTTCGGTGTGCGGCCTCGTACCGCTTCATCCGGTCGCCGAGTGCCGTGGTGCCGCGCATGGTGCCCCCCAGGTGTGATGACCGGCCTCAGGCTATCGGCGGGTGCCCGGGCGACGGGCCGCGCACGGGGCGGGCGTGCGGAGAGCCGGAATCTCCTCTGTCATATGCCTACCCGCCCGCCGGGGCCCGTGCATAGGGTGTGGCTCCGGACCATCCCGGGCCCGGCGCCCTCCCGGCTCCCCACGGGAGGGTCGCCGCGCGTGCCGCCCCAGCAACCCCCTCGTCCCTGCCACCCGGCTGCCCCAGCCACCCCGGGCTGACCCCGCCTGCCCCGTCTAACCCCGCCTTCCCCCGCCGCCTCCGCTATGCGAGGAGCGCCGCCAGGCCCGCCGGTGTCCGGGCCTGGTCGTCCAGTGCGTCGAGGGCCCGTACCGCCTGGGCGGCCGCCTCCGGGTCGCTCGCGGCGAGCCCGCTCCCGGCGAACTCGTCCTCGTCCAGTCGCAGGACGGAGGACCCGTCCGCCGAGACCCACAGGTCGAGGTCCAGGTCCTCGACGAGGATCTCCCCGCTCTGCACCAAGGCCGGGCGCGTGACGTCGCAGTACCAGCCCTTCAGAACGCCGTCGCCGGTCCACACCTCCTTGACCGCGTACCAGCGCGTCCGCCAGAAGTGCTCGACGAACACGTCACCCGGCTCGAAGCGGACGAAGCCGAAGTCCCGTACGCCCTCGGCCGCCCAGGGGGCGCGCACGGAAATCCGGTCGCCGTCGTCCGCGACCTGCGCCGCCGGATAACGGATCTTGGTCCGTCCGGCCTTGGTCAGGACGATGGTCAGCTGCTCGGTCACACGGTCTCCAGTCTCTTCGTGTAGCGCGTCTCGGTCGCGCAGATCTCGTATCCGAACCACTCGTTGATGGCGAGCATCGGGCCGTTGGCCGCATCGTTGCCGGTGAAGGCCTCGGTGTACCCGGCCGCGCGGGCGCGGTGCAGCGACGCCGTCTTGGCGAGTTTGGCCAGGCCCCGGCCGCGGAAGGCGCGCAGGGTGCCGGTCATCGCCGAGGAGTAGCGGCCGGCGCCGTCGGTCTCGGTGGCGCAGAAGGCGGCCACCACCCCGTCGACCAGGACGACGGTGGTCAGCTCCTTGTCGAGAGACGGGTTGCTCCAGGTGTGCGCGAGCCAGTCCGCGTAGTCGTCGAAAACGGCCGCCACGTCGCCTGGTTCGTCCGCGGTCGCCTCGGCGTCGGCCTCGAAGAGCGGACGCGGATCGGCGGCGAAGGCGGAGGCCGGAAGCAGTCCGACCCCGGCCGGGAGGACCGGCGGCAGCGCGGGCAGCGCGGCCGCCGTCAGGTCCAGGCGCAGGAAGTGTGCGGAGCGGCTGGGCCGGTAGCCGCGCCGCTCGGCGAAGGCGCGATGGGCGGGCGCGTCGAGTACCCAGGTGTACGCGTCCACCGCCCCCTGCGCGGCGAGGTGCTCCTCGGCGGCCCGGAGCAGGAGACGGCCGGCGCCGAGACCGCGGCGGGCGGGGTCGACGTACGCGTTGACGAACGACTGACCGGGCTCCGGACTGTCGTAGGCGATGCCGGCCTGGGCGGTGCCGACCACCTCGCCCCCGGCGGTCTCGGCGACGAGGATGCGGTAGTGCTTCGCGGGAGGGGCGCAGGACAGCTCGAAGGCCACGCCCGCGGCGGTGGCGATCATGAAGGGCAGGGCTGCGCGCCGTACCCGCACGACGGACTCCGCGTCCGAGGGGTCACCCGGGCGGAGGTCGCGGATCGATACGGTCATGCGGCAGACGCTACGGGCGCTCTCCCGCCGGGCGCCTCCCAATTAACCGGCGATGGGGGACAATCACCCGCGTGACCTCGACAAACCTGAAGATCACCATCGACGGCTCGGCCGGGTCGGCCGCCCCGTACGAACAGCTGCGCGCGCAGATCGCCGACCGGGCCCGGTCGGGGAAGCTGCCGGCGGGTTTCAAACTGCCGACGGTTCGCGGACTGGCGGAGGAGCTGGGACTGGCCGCCAACACCGTCGCGAAGGCGTACCGGGCGCTGGAGGCGGACGGGGTGATCGAGACGCGGGGCCGCAACGGGACGTTCGTCGCGGCGGCGGAGGGCGCGTCCCGCGAGGCCGCGGCTGCCGCGCAGGCGTACGCCGAGCGGGCTCACCGGCTGGGCCTGACGCAGGCCGAGGCGGTCGCGGCCGCCACCGAAGCCCTCCGGGCGCGGTACGCCGCCCGCTAGGGCGGGTCTTTCGGATCTTGCCGGGCCCGCGTTGTCCGGTGCCGCACCTCGCGGCGTTGTCGGGGCTCCCCAGTACTTCCAGTACGAGGGGAGCTCCTCCGCCTTGCGATGCACGGCACCGGACGACGCGGGCTCGGCCGACAAGATCCGAAAGAGCCGCTCTAGGTCCCGGCTGCGCCCGTACGTCTGTCGGCCGACACCCGTACGCCCGACGGCCCGCGTGCCCGGCCGCCCGGCCGCCCGTGCGGTCTGCCCGGTGCGAACTGCGTCCCGAACCACCTGCGGCGCGACGCGCCCGCGCCTCGAAGCCACCGGGGCCGAACGATCCAGCCCCGCGCTTGAGGCACGGGCTTCGGGGCCGAGCCCCGGTCTGCGCGCCGCGCCCGCGATCGAGGCACGGGCCCCGCCGCCGTGTCCCGCCCGCCGCCGGAGGCTAGAGGTAGAGGCCCGCCTCGGAGCTGTGCGGCTGTGGCGGGAGGATCGCCGCCGGCCCCGTCCCGCGCCGCAGGGCGAACAGCTCCGCCAGGCTGGCGCCATCGCGGGAGACCCCCTCGTCGGTGCCCAGCCAGTCCACCGCCTCCCCGTGGGTCAGCCGGCCGACCTCGATGCGGGCCAGGCAGCGCCCCGGCCGGACCACCGCCGGGTGGAGGCGTTCCAGGTCCTCGTTGGTCGTCACGCCGACCAGGACGTTGCGGCCCTGCCCCAGCAGTCCGTCCGTCAGGTTCAGCAGTCGCGACAGCGCCTGCCCGGCGGTGTGGCGTGCCTCGCCGCGGATCAGCTCGTCGCAGTCCTCCAGCAGCAGCAGCCGCCAGCGGCCCTTCGCCGTGCCCTCGTCCTCGCCGATCGCGATGTCCATCAGGTAGCCCACGTCGTTGAACAGCCGCTCCGGGTCCAGGACGCAGTCCACCTGGCACCAGTCCCGCCAAGACCGGGCCAGCGTGCGAAGGGCGGAGGTCTTGCCCGTGCCGGGCGGGCCGTGCAGCAGGAGCAGCCGCCCCGCGATGTCGTCCGGGGTCAGCTTCATCAGCCGGTCCATCGCCCCGGCCACCGGCGCGGTGTAGTTGGGCCGCACCTCGGCCCAGGTCCCGGCCGCGATCTGGCGGGTCGTCCGGTACGGGCCGCGGCGCGGGGAGACGTACCAGAAGCCCATCGTGACGTTCTCCGGCTGCGGTTCCGGTTCGTCCTGCACCCCCTCCGTGGCCGTGCCGAGCACGCTGGCGGCGAGTTCGTCGCTGACCGCCGTCACGGTGACGTCCGCGCCCCGGCTCCAGCGCGAGACGAGCACGGTCCAGCCCTCGCCCTCGGCGAGGGTGGCGCTCCGGTCGCTGTCGCGCGCCGAGCGCAGCACGGTGGCCTCCGGCGGCAGCAACGTCGCCTCCGCCTTGACCCGCTCGATCGACACGCTGTGCGAGTACGGCTGCTCGCCGGATGCGAACCGGCCGAGAAACAGCGCGTCGACGACATCCGACGGGGAATCGCTGTCGTCGACGTTGAGCCGGATCGGCAGCGCGTCATGCGGGTTGGCTGGCATGGCGCCCATGATCCGGCACACGGTGCCCTCGTGCACCCGTGTTTCGCCGGATCGGGTGCCCAAGTTCCCTCTTCAAACGCATTCGGAGTGAAGATTCGGGCCGCAACTCTGCCCTGAACATTCTTGGCATGAACACTTCCAGTGAGCCTCGGCTGCTTGTACCACGGACTCAGGAGTAACCCCCACAAGGAGCCGCACACATGAGCTGGAAACCGTCGCGCTTCGCCGCCCTGACCTCCTCCCTGTTACTCGCCGCGGGCGCAGCCCTGTTCGGCGCGGGCCAGGCGGCCGCCGCCGCCCGGGCCGACTTCGGCTACGTCGCCCTCGGCGACTCGTACTCCTCCGGCCTCGGCGCCGGCAACTACGACTCCGCAAGCGGCAACTGCAAGCGCACCACCCGCGCCTATCCGGCCCTGTGGGCCGCCGCCCATTCCCCCCAGACCTTCTCCTTCACCGCCTGCTCGGGTGCTCGTACGAACGATGTCCTCGCCAACCAGCTCGCCCCGCTCAACTCCGGCACCGACCTGGTCAGCATCACCATCGGCGGCAACGACGCCGGGTTCTCCGACGTCATGACGACCTGTGTGCTCCAGTCGGAATCCACCTGCATCAGCCGCGTGAACCAGGCCAAGATCTACGTGGACTCCACCCTCCCCGGCCGCCTCGACCAGGTCTACGACGCCATCGACAGCCGGTCGCCCGGCGCGCAGGTCGTCGTCATCGGCTATCCCCGCTTCTACAAGCTGAACGGCACCTGCACCACCGGCCTGACCGAGGGGGAACGCGCCGCCATCAACGGCGCCGCCGACCACCTCAACGCCGCCATCGCCAAACGCGCCGCCGACCACGGCTTCAGCTTCGCCTCGGTCGCCGGCTCCTTCACGGGCCACGAGATCTGCTCCGGCAGTGCGTGGCTGCACAGCGTCAACTGGCTGAACATCGCCGAGTCGTACCACCCGACGGCCGCCGGGCAGTCCAGCGGCTACCTGCCGGTCTTCACCAACGCGGCCTGATCCACCTGATCCACCTGATCCACCTGACCCACCTGATCCGCCTGATCCACCTGATCCGCCTCCGCAGGGGTCGCCGGAACACTCGCCGTAGGCGTGGCCGGTGACGGACTCGGTCCAGGGGAGGAGGCCCCGCCCGTCGGGGTCTCCTTCCTGCACGTCACAGAGGTGTCCACCCACTGAGTGGCCACCTCGGCCGGCCCCCGGACCTCCAGGCGGACCGCGTCGTCGAAGGTTCCTTCCGGGACGTGGGTGAGCTCGGTGTGCTCCAGCCGCCGGCTCTTCGGCCCGGCCGCCTCGTAGGTGACCGGCTGCCAGCCCGCGCCCGAGGTCCGTCCGCTCCGTGTGGCCCAGCGGTACTCCAGCACGACCGGAGTGCGCTCCACCTCGACCGTGGCCGCGAAGGCGGGCGCGTGCCCTGCGGGAGGCGGGCAGCTGCCCGTGTACGCGGAGCGCACGGTGTCGACGTACACGGACACGTGCTGCGCCGCACCGGCCGACGCCGAGGCCGAGGCCGGAGCCGAGGCGGACGGAGCCGCCGAGGGAGGCGTGGTGGCGGGCTGGGCGCTGCCGGCCGTGCCGGTCGGAGCGCCGCCGTTCCCGCCGCCGCCGGCCGGCCGGCGATCCTTCAGCAACAGCCATCCCAGTACGGCCAGGGCCAGCAGCAGCACCCCGATCCCGACGGTCAGCACCAGCCCGGCGCGGCTCTCGCGCGCCGCCGGGTGGGGCGGGGGCGCGGGCAGTGGCGGCGTGGGCTGCCCGTACGGCGACCCCCGCATCCCCCGCACCCCCGGCGTCTCCTGAGCCCCCGGCACCCCCGGCACCCCCGGCACCCCTTGTACTCCACCGCCCCGCGGCTCCTGCCGGTGGCGGGTGGTGGCCGTCGGCGTGTCCGGCCCCGACACCGGCCCGCCCAACGCCCGTACGGCCCCGCCCGCGCCCACCACCCGCAGCATCCGGGCCGCCTCCGCCGCGGGCAGCCGCTCGGCCGGGTCCTTCCGCAGCAGCCCCTCCAGTACGGGCTCCAGCGGACCGGCCCGGCGCGGCCGCGGCACCTCCTCGTCCACCACGGCCCGCAAGGTGTCCAGCGGGGTGGCCTGCCGGAACGGCGAGACGCCCTCGACGGCGGCGTAGAGCATGACCCCGAGCGACCACAGGTCCGACTCGGATCCGGGTTCGCGCCCCAACGCCCTTTCGGGGGCCAGGAATTCGGGCGAGCCGACGACCTCGCCCGGCATGGTGATGGCGGAGGAGCCCTCCAGGCTCGCGATCCCGAAGTCGCCGAGCACCACCCGGCCGTCGTTGGCGATCAGCACGTTGGCCGGCTTCACGTCCCGGTGCAGTACACCCGAGTCGTGCGCGGACCGCAGCGCGGCCAGTACCTGTTCCCCGATGTGCGCGGCGCGCTGCGGGGTCATCGGCCCCTCGGCCTCCAGCACGTCGGCCAGCGAGAGCCCGCGGATCAGCTCCATCACGATCCAGGGGCGCCCGTCCTCGGACGCCACGTCGTAGACGGTGACGACCCCGCGGTGCGACACCCTGGCGGCGGCCCAGGCCTCCCGCTCCAGCCGCCGGTACATGCGCTGCAGTTCGGTGGCCTCCAGCCCGGCCGGCGCCCGGACCTCCTTGACGGCCACGTCGCGGGCCAGGACCTCGTCGCGGGCCCGCCACACGATGCCCATCCCTCCGCGGCCGATCGGTTCCAGCAGGCGGTACCGGCCGGAGATGACACGATCGGAGTTCGATTCCTCACTCACGCGGGCCCCCCGGTGTGTTCCTGTGCGCCCATGGGTCATCAGGTGATCACTCCAAGTTAGCGCAGTGTGGGCCAAGTGGCCCCTGTCGTGACGCGACTCGGGCAGGGGCCCTGCGCAGCGTGACGTCTGTGCGGAGAGTGACGGTCGACTCCGCTGAGTAATCGTCAACTCCCCGTCCCCATAGGGGTAATTCACACCACCGGGATACCCGAGCGCGACGCGAGGGCGTTAGGGTTAACCTGCCCGGGCCGGGTGCCCTCGTACGGGTGGGGAGAGATCATGGAACAAATAGCAATGCGCAGCAGGCCGCCTCGCGTGCCTGCCATCACCTGCGGCAGCGGTGCGACCAGTTCGCGCCTCGACCGCCACCTCGCCGTGCTGGGCGGTCCTGCCGTCCCGCACCGGGAGACCGCCGAGGCGACGCTGCTGATGCGCGAGCTCACCTCCCGCGACCACACGCACCGCCTGCGGAGCAGGAGCGCGCGCGTCTCGCTCTTCGCGCCGCTGCGCCGCCTGCGTCGCACGCTCTTCGGCAGCCGCCGCTCGTAACCGTCCCCGCAGCACGGCCGTTCGCCCCTTAGGCGTCCGGCTTCCCGGCCTTACGCGATCACACCGTCCCGGCGCAGTTCCGAGATCTGCGCGCCCGCCATCCCCAGGGCGCGCAGCAGGGCCTCGGTGTGTTCGCCCAGCGCGGGCACCGCACCCATGTGCGGTGCCGCGCCGTCCGGCAGCCCGATCGGCGGCAGCAGGGCCCGCAGCGGACCGGCCGGTGATCCCACCTCCCGCCAGCGGTCCCGGGCCGCCAGTTGGGGATGTCCGGCCAGTTGCGCCACCGAGTTCAGCCGTGCGCAGGCGATGCCCGCCGCCTCGAGCCGCGTGATCGCCTCGTCCGCGCCCAGCCGGCCCAACGCCTGCGCCACCACGGCGTCGGTCTTCTCCCGGTTCCCGGTGCGGGCCGTGTTCGTCGCGTACGCCGGATCGTCGGCCAACTCGGGCCGCTCCAGCACCCGCTCCACCAGCCGCCGCCACTCGCGGTCGTTCTGCACCGACAGCAGCACCCGGTCCCCGTCGGCCGTCGGATAGGCGTCGTAGGGCGCGATCACCGCGTGCGCGAGGCCGGTGCGCACGGGCTGCTCCCCGCCGTGCATCGTGTGGTGCAGTGGATGCCCCATCCATTCGGCGAGCGCGTCCAGCATGGACACCTCCACCCTGCCCCCGCGCCCGGTGACCCCGCGGCGCAGCAGCGCGGCCAGCACCCCCGAGAAGGCGTACATGGCCGCCGCGATGTCCGCCGCCGGGATGCCCGCCTTGACGGGCTGCTCCGGGGTGCCGGTCACCGACACCAGCCCCGCCTCGCACTGCACGAGCATGTCGTAGGCGCGCTTGTGGGCGTACGGGCCCTCGGCGCCGTAGCCGGAGACGTCCACGGCGACCAGCCGCGGGTAACGCGCGCACAACGCGGCCGAGTCCAGGCCGAGCCGGGCCGCGGCTCCCTGCGCGAGGTTCTGCACGAAGACGTCGGCTCCGGCCAGCAGTCCGTGCAGGACCTCCCGGCCGCGCGGGTCCTTCAGGTCGAGGGCGATCGACTCCTTGCCCCGGTTGGCCCAGACGAAGTGGGAGGCGAGGCCGTGCGCGGCGGTGTCGTAGGAGCGCGCGAAGTCGCCGCCGTCGGGACGCTCGACCTTGATCACCCTGGCGCCGAGGTCGGCGAGCTGGCGGGTGGCGAAGGGGGCCGAGACGGCCTGTTCGACGGCGACGACGGTGATGCCGTCCAGGGGGAGCGGTTCGGTAGCCATGGGCCCTGCCTACCGGGTCGGACCGGGAACTGTCACCTGGCGGAGTGGTGACATGCGTCATCCGCACGCCGACCGCGTCCGGCTCGGGCGTTCGGTGTCGGCGTCCGCCGTCGGACGTCCGGCCGCACCCCGCTGCCGCACCCCGATCCCGCACCCTGGGCCCCGCGCCCCCGTTCAGGTGCGGTCAGCCCGGGCCCTGATCCGGCGTCAGCCCTGCCCGCGTGCGAACCTGCGCGTGGCCAGCGGTACGAACACCGCCAAGAGCAGCCCCGACCACAGCAGCGCCCCGGCCACGGGATGCGCTGCGGGCCAGGCCGCGCCCGCCCCTGCCTCGGCCCCCGCGTTCCCGCACAGCTCGCGCACCGCGGTGGCGACGGCGCTGATCGGGTTCCACTCGGCGACCGTGCGCAGCCACCCGGGCAGTCCGGCGGTCGGCAGGTACGCGCTGGACAGCAGCGGCAGGACGAAGGTCGCGCTGCCCAGCTGGCCCGCCGCCTCCTCGCTCCTGCTCACCAGGCCGAGATAGGTGCCCGCCCACGCGGTGGCGAAGCGGAACAGCAGCAGCACGCCCAGGGCCCCCAGCGCGCCGGGCAGGCCGTTCTCGATGCGCCAGCCCATCGCCAGCCCCACCAGCATCAACGGCACCATCGACAGGCCCGTGGTGAGCAGGTCGGCCGCCGTCTGCCCGAGCGGCACGGCGGTGCGGCTCATCGGCAGGGTCCGGAAGCGGTCCATCACCCCGCGGTGGGCGTCCTGCGCCGCCGTGAACATGCCGGTCATCAGGCCGTTCGCGGCGGTGGCGGCCAGCAGCCCGGGAACCAGGAACTCCCGGTACTCCGCGCCCGGCATGGCGAGGGCGCTGCCGAAGACGTAGCCGAAGAAGAGCAGCATCGTGATCGGCATGGTCTGGGTGAGGATCAGGAGCGCCGGGGCGTGCCGGGCCTTCTGGAGCTGGCGGGTGAGGACGGCTCCGCCGTCGGACAGCAGGGTGCTCATGCGGCGTACTCCTCGGCGGTGGGGCGGGCCTGGGTGAGGCGCAGGAAGACCTCGTCGAGGGTGGGCGGGCGCAGGCTCGCGTCCGTGACCGGCACCCCGGCGGTGTCGAGTTCGCGGATGATCCGGGGCAGGGTGAGCCCGGAGTCGAGGACGGTGACGCCGACGGTCAGCCGCTCCTCGTCGAGCACGGGCCGGCCGCCGGTGAGCTGGTCGAGGACGACGGCGGCCCCCGCGAGCGCCTCGCGCGCGGTGACGGTCACCTCGGCGCGGGCGCCGATCCGGGCCTTGAGCCGGGACGGGGTGCCGGTGGCGACGGCCCGGCCGTGGTCGACGACCACGATCTCGTCGGCGAGCCGGTCGGCCTCCTCCAGGTACTGGGTGGTGAGCAGTACGGAGGTGCCCTCGGCGCCCTTGTCGACGAGTTCCCGTACGGCCGTCCAGATCTGCTCGCGGGCCGCCGGGTCCAGGCCGGTGGTGGGCTCGTCGAGGAACAGCACGCGGGGGCGGGTGATCAGGCCGGCGGCCAGGTCCAGGCGCCGCCTCATGCCGCCGGACCAGGTGGAGGTCACCCGGTCGGCGGCCTCGCCGAGCCCGAAGCGCTCCAGCAGCTCGTCGGCCCGGGCGCGGCTCGCGGAGCCGCGCAGTCCGGCGAGCCGGGCGAAGAGCCGGAGGTTCTCGCGGCCGGTCAGGTCGCCGTCGACGGAGGCGTACTGGCCGGTGACGCCGATCGCGCGGCGGACGGCGGCGGGATCCCGGGTGACGTCGTGGCCGGCGACGAGGGCGCGGCCGCCGGTGGGCGTGGTGAGGGTGGCGAGGATCCGGACGGCGGTGGTCTTGCCCGCCCCGTTGGGGCCGAGGAGACCGCAGACCGTGCCCTCGGGGACGGCGAGGTCGAGGCCGCGCAGGGCGTGGACCTCTCCGTAGTTCTTCTCCAGACCTTCACTAAGTACAGCGTACGTAGTCGTCATGTGGCACACCGTACCGCACTACGTACGGCGTACGTAACTAAGATGGTGGCGAGACGACGAGGTGATCTGAGCGATGACTGCCGGCGGGCGACCCGCTGAACCCGAAGTGATCTGGTCCCGCCCACCGCGGACCGGCCGGGGCCCCAGGCCCGCGCACAGCCGCGAGTCGATCGCGTCCGAGGCGGTGCGGATCGCCGACGCGGAGGGGATCGAAGCCGTGTCCATGCGGCGTGTGGCGGCCGGGATCGGTGCGGGGACGATGTCCCTCTACAACTACGTGCCGCGCAAGGAGGACTTGTACGAGCTGATGGTCGACGCGGTCAGCGCGGAGTACGAGTTCACCGCGCCCACCGGCGACTGGCGGGCCGACCTGCTGGCGCTGGCCCGCCAGACGCGGGCGCTGATGCACCGCCACCCGTGGCTGCCGCGCTTGCTGACCCCCGTTTACGGCTTCAGTCCCCACGCCCTGCGCTATCTGGAGCACAGCCTGGACTGCCTGGCGCCGCTGGACGTGCCGGACGGCGAGAAGCTGGAGCTCGTCGCCGCGGTCAACGGCACCGTCGCGACGTACGTGGCGGGCGAACTGGCGCTGGCCGAGCGGTCCAGGTCGCTGCCCTGGGGAGAGGCGGAGGAGCAGCGCGTACGGACGGCCTGGCTCGGCTCCTGCCTGGCCACCGGGCAGTACCCGCGACTGGCGGCGGCCCTCACGGGCGGCGGGCCGGTCCCCGGCGCGGGGCTGGA
Source organism: Streptomyces sp. NPDC054849 (assembly GCF_053610945.1). Classification (NCBI taxonomy): domain Bacteria; kingdom Bacillati; phylum Actinomycetota; class Actinomycetes; order Kitasatosporales; family Streptomycetaceae; genus Streptomyces; species Streptomyces sp. NPDC054849. Next base: position 28,674 of record NZ_JBSGZI010000040.1, on the reverse strand, counting down.
CATGGCCGCTGTCTTCGACCGCTCGGTGTCACGGCTGCTGGGGGCCTGGGGCGCGTAGGGCCGCTCAAAGCCCTGTGGCAAGCCGGGAGCCGGAGAGCGGGAAGCCCTGAGCAGGGAGCGGGGCCCGCAATCGGGGCCGCAGTCGGAGTCGGGAGCCCGGAGCCGGAGCTGTGAGTCGGGAGCTGTGAGGGCGGGAGCCAGCGGCCCGCAAGCCCGCAAGCCCGCAAGCCGGCAAGCCCGCAAGCCCGCAAGCCCGGAGCCCGCATGCCCGCAGCCCGCTCAGAGAAGCACGAACTGTCCGCCCGGGCCCTCCTCGTGGTGGTCCAGCACCGAGGCCGGGCGCCGGGCCCAGGCCGGGGCGGGCAGTACCCCGGCCGCGCGCAGCGCCTCGGCCGGAAGACCCGGCCCGGGCTCGAACGCGGCCCGCTCCGGGGCCAGGTCGGCCAGCAGCGCCAGCGTGGTCACCAGGGCGAGCAGCTCCGAGGTCCAGCTCTGCGGCCACTGGGCGGGACCCAGCGCCTCCAGCCCGTCGGCGTCCGGGCCGCGGTGCGCGGTGCGCGCGGCGAACCAGGCCTCCAGTACCCGCGTGCCCCGCGCCTCGTACTCCCAGGCCCCGGCGGGCACGGGGGAGACGGTCCCGCTGCCGACGCTCAGCGTCTCGGTCTCGGGGTCGTACCCGAGCGCGTGCGGCCAGGAGCCGACCGCCGAGCGGACGTACGGGCGGCGCCCGCCGGGCAGCCGGGGCGGTTCGCCCCCGCGGCCCCCGCGCAGCTGGACGGTGAGCAGGCGGTGCCCCAGCTCCAGACCGGCCCGCCAGCGCGCGGGGTCGGCGGCGAGCGGGACCTCGTACCCCCGCGGACCCGGGCGGCCCGCCGCGAGGATCCAGCACAGGACGTCCTCGGGGGTGACCCAGCCGCCGTGCCGCTCGCTCAGCAGCGGCAGCAGGCCGGGGGCGAGATTCGGCTCGGCGCCGCCGGGGCGCCGGTGCAGGGGGCGGATCCGCCCGAGCCGGCCGGCCGGGAGGTGCGCCGTGACCAGCGGCTCCGGGGTTTCGACGAGGAACAGTTGGTGCTCGTCCCGGACCCGCCAGAGCTCCGGGCGGGCCGTGTCGATGAGCCGCTGGTCGGGCAGGAGCCACTGCTCGTCGAAGGGCTCGCGCAGTACCCGTACCGGGTCGGGGCAGGGGCCGGGAGCGTCGGCGAACCGCGCCGTGGCCGCCGAGCGCCGGCCGGGCAGCGCGGCCGCCCCGGCGGTCGGCGTGCGGCGGCGGCTCGGGCGGAACAGCCGCTCCCGCTCGGCCCCTTCGGAGCCGGTCAGGGCGGCCCAGCGGGCGCGCAGGGCCGCCGGATCGGGTGCGGCCACCCAGTCACGGCCCAGTCGCAGGCCGCCCACGGCCCAGGGCATCAGGTCGTCCAGCAGCGGTACGTCTTCGCTCACGCCGCCGATGGTAGCGACGGGATCCGATGGCCGGGCTGCGTCCAGGCCGAAGAGCTACGCTCCTTATGTACGCATACGTACGGTATCGACCGAGGAGACGGTCATGAGCCAGTACGACGAATACTCCACCCCGTCGCAGGCCGAGGGCGAGCGCCTCGACGAGGACATGGACGAGAAGCAGCGCAAGGAGCGGCACCCCCAGACGATGCGGACCACGCCCTCCCAGGCCGAGGGCGAGCGCACCGCGGAGAACGACGAGAAGAAGTGACGCCGCCGGTCAGTGCGCGTCGACGGTCACCGTGAAGGAGAACCGGTCGCCGCGGTAGCGGATCCGCGCCACGTCCACCACCCGGCCGTCCTCGTCGTACGTGACGCCCGTGTAGTGCAGGATCGGGCTGAGTAGCGGGACCTGGAGCAGCTCGGCCGTCTCGGGGTCGGCGAGCCGGGCCTCGACCGTGTCCGTGATCCGGCTGATGCGCACGCCCACGACGTCCCGCAGCACCTTCGTCATCGGCCAGCGTTCGAGATCGGCGAGGTCCACCGCCCCGGCGAACTCGGGGAGGACGGCGTTCTCCACCCAGTTGGTCGGCTCGCCGCTCTCGCGGTCGTGGCGCAGGCGGCGGTACGTGACCACCTCCGCCGTGCCCGGAAAGTGCTCCAGCAGCTCCCCGGACACGGCGGTCCGTCCGTGGCCCAGGATCGTCGTGCGGTCGCCCGACTGCTGGGCCACGATCGCGTCGACCGAGCCCAGCAGCCGGACCGGGGCGCTGCGCAGCGCGCCCGGCTCGATGAACGTGCCGCGCCGCCGGTGCCTGCTGATCAGGCCCTCGCCCTCCAGCTCCTTGAGCGCCTGCCGCATGGTCAGCACGCTCACCCCGTAGTGCTCGGCGAGCTGCTCCTCGGTGGGCAGGCGCAGCGAGGCGTCCGGGGTGCGCCCCAGTATCGAGGCGCGCAGGGACTGCGACACCTGATACCAGAGCGGCAGCTTCCGGTTCAGGACCAGCGAGTCGGGGGCGAAGGCGGTCACGGGTGGATCTCCGAATGGCTGGACAGAGGTGACGTGCGGCGCATGAAGGGTATGCAGTGCAGGTCAGGCACGGAAGTGGCGCTGCAGACCCTGCCATACGTCGTCGTAGCCGCGCTGGAGGTGATCCGCGCCGGCCGCCTGGGCGGTGGCGGTGATCGGCCAGCGGGTCTCGAACATGAAGGCCAGGCCGTCGTCGATCTTCTGCGGCTTCAGCTCGGCGGCGCTCGCCCGGTCGAAGGTCTCGTGGTCGGGGCCGTGTGCGGACATCATGTTGTGGAGCGAGCCGCCACCGGGGACGAAGCCCTCGGCCTTGGCGTCGTAGGCGCCCTCGATCAGGCCCATGTACTCGCTCATCACGTTGCGGTGGAAGTACGGCGGGCGGAAGGTGTCCTCGCCGACCAGCCAGCGCGGGGCGAAGACCACGAAGTCCACGCCCGCCAGCCCCGGGGTGTCGGAGGGCGAGGTCAGGACCGTGAAGATCGACGGGTCGGGGTGGTCGTAGCTGATCGTGCCCAGGACGTTGAAGCGGCGCAGGTCGTAGACGTACGGAACGTGGGTGCCGTGCCAGGCCACCACGTCGAGCGGGGAGTGGTCGTAGGTGGCCGACCAGAGGTTGCCGCAGAATTTGTTGACCACCTCCGTCGGGCGCTCGCTGTCCTCGTACGCGGCCACCGGGGCCTGGAAGTCCCGTGCGGCGGCGAGTCCGTTGGCGCCGATCGGGCCCAGATCCGGCAGCTCGAAGGGCAGGCCGTAGTTCTCGCAGACGTAACCGCGGGCGTCGGCGTCCAGCAGCTCCACGCGGAAGCGGACGCCGCGCGGGATCAGGGCCACGTCACCCGGGCGGGCGGCGAGCAGGCCCAGCTCGGTGCGCAGGAGCAGTCCGCCGCGCTCGGGGACGATCAGCAGCTCGCCGTCGGAGTCGCTGAACACCCGGTCCGTCATGGACGCGTTGGCGGCGTAGAGGTGGACCGCCATGCCGGCGCGCTGGGTGGCGTCGCCGTTGCCGCCGAGGGTCCACAGGCCGGACAGGAAGTCGGTGCCGGGGGCCGGGTCGGGCAGCGGGTTCCAGCGGAGCCGGTTCGGGTCCGCCGGGGCCTCGGTGAAGGGCGCGGTGCGCAGGGCGCCGTTGTCGATGCGGGTGAAGGGCGGGTGCGCGGCCGAGGGGCGGATCCGGTAGAGCCAGGAGCGGCGGTTTCCGCTGCGGGGCTCGGTGAAGGCGCTGCCGCTGAGCTGCTCGGCGTAGAGGCCGAGGGGAGCGCGCTGGGGCGAGTTCCGGCCGATCGGCAGCGCGCCGGGGACGGCCTCCGAGCTGTGCTCGTTGCCGAAGCCGGTGAGGTACTCCAGAGCCTCCGCCGTCTTCCTGGCCTGCTCGGGGCCGACCTGCTCGCTCATGTGCTGCTCCCGCTCCGTCGAAGGAATCCTATGGCTGACAGTAGGATTCCGCGGCCCGCACGTCAACGGCGACCCGGTCCGGCCTTCCGATCCGCCGTGCATCCCGGGCGGGAGACGGATTCCTCCCAGGGGGATCCCAAAAGATGAACAATGCTCTACTCTCACGCGCATGTCGTGGACCCGCAGGTTCCCTGCCGTGCCGGCGGCGCTCCTCGCCGCCCTCATCGCCCTCCTGTCCCTCTTCGCCGCCGCGCCCGCCGCCCGCGCGCACGAGGAGCGCCCGGTCACCTTCCCGGACGGTTCCGGATCCGTACCCGAGTACCGCAGGGGGGAGCCGGACCTGATCGTCTGCAAGACCGACCGGCCCGCCTTCGAACGCCGGATAGCCGGCTTCCCGGAGGAGCTCAGACAACGCAACCTCGCCCTCTACGCACGGTGCGAGCAGAGCGGCTACCGGCATCTGCAGGAGGCCGTCGACGCCGTCGACCGGCCCGGGATGAACATCGCGCTCCTCCCCGGCCTGTACGAGGAGGAGCCCTCGCTCCCGAAGCCGACGGGGGAGTGCGCCGCGCTGAAGGCCCCCCAGTCCTCGCTCGGCTATCAGATCCTCTCCTACGAGCAGCAGGTGCAGTGCCGGCACAACCAGAACCTCGTCGCGATCCTCGGCAAGACGAACCTGCAGATCGAGGGCACGGGCGCGTCACGGCTCGACGTGGTCGTCGACGCCAAGTACCAGAAGCTGAACGCCCTGCGCGCCGACCGGTCCAACGGCATCTACTTCCGCAACTTCACCGCCCAGCGCACCACCTTCAACTCGCTGTACGTGCTGGCGGGCGACGGCTTCGTCATCGACGACGTGCTGACCCGCTGGAACGACGAGTACGGCTTCCTGACCTTCGCCAGCGACCACGGGCTCTACAAGAACTGCGAGTCGTACGGGAACGGCGACTCGGGCATCTACCCCGGCAGCGCCTCCGACATCAACGACGGCCGCGGCTACGAGGTCCCCCGCTACTCCATCGAGATCACCGGCTGCCGCAGCCACCACAACATGGTCGGGTACTCCGGCACCGCGGGCGACTCGGTCTGGGTGCACGACAACGAGTTCGACCAGAACATGGGCGGCGCCTCGATGGACAGCGCCTTCCCCGGCCACCCCGGACTCCCGCAGAACCACGCCCGTTTCGAGCGGAACCTGATCCACGACAACAACCAGGACTACTACCGCCACGTCGCCGACGGCACCTGCGCCAAACCGCCGATCGAGCGCGGCTACGAACGCGGCGTCGTCTGCCCGCAGATCTCCATGCCGCCGGGCACCGGCATCATCACCGCCGGAGGCAACTGGAACCTCTACGAGGGCAACTGGGTGTACGGGCACCAGCGCGCGGGCTTCTTCCTCAGCGCGGTCCCCGCCTTCATCCGCGGCGAGGAGAAGTGGTCGAAGCAGACGGACACCTCCCACCACAACCGGTACGCCGGAAACGTCATGGGCAAGGACAAGTCCGGCGCCGCCCGCCCCAACGGCATGGACGTGTGGTGGGACGGCCAGGGCAGGGGCAACTGCTGGCAGGACGGCCCCGACGGCTCCACCCCCGGCACGGTCCCGCAGTGCGGTGAGCGGCGGGGCGCCGTCTCGGGGGCCTCGGCCCGGCTCGTCGGCGAACCGGTCAAGCTGGTCCAACTCCTCGTCTGCGCGGACTACAACGTCCAGGCGCGCAAACTCCCGGCCGGCTGCGACTGGTACGGCGCACGCGGCCTGCAGCGGGTGGAGACCCAGCTCGCCCTGGCCGTGGCGGCCGTCCAGCTCCTGGTCGGCGGGGTCCTTTGGTGGCGCCGCCTGCGCGGCTCCCGCCTGGGCACGGCCGCCTCGCTTCTGGGCCTCGCGGGCCTGGTCCTGGACGTGGCCGGCTCCACCACGGGACTGACCGCCACCTTCGTCCCGGCCCTCGCCCTCCTCCTGCTCGGGCTGTGGTGGACGGGCGTCGGCCTGGCGCTACGCCCGGCCCGCCCCTGGCTGGCCCGCCTGAGCCTGCTGCTGGCCGGGCTCACCCTCCTGGACGCCTTCGACAAGGCGGTCCTGATGATCCCCTGGACCCCCCTGAGCCCCGCCTGGGTCCGTGCCCTGGTCGCCGTGGTCTGGGTGCTGTGGGCCGTCGTGGCGTCGGCCCGCCCAGGAGCCCCGGCCCACCCCTCCGGCCCGGGCGACGACCCCGCGGGCGACCGCGCCCGGGTCCCCGCCGGCCCGGCCCCGGCCCTCCGCGCGGCGGCCCCCGAGCCCCCGGCGACCCCGGATCCCACGCCGTGACCCCCGCCCAGGGCCGCCCCGACCCCAGGAGGCCGGCCGTGACCGACCGGCCCGACGCCCGCATCCGGTGCGACGCCTGCGGCACGCCGCACCGATCGACGCGCAGGTCCCACCACACCACCCGCACCACCCGCCTTGACGGGTCCGCTGCCCGGACCGCCCGGACCGCCCGGACCGCCCGGACCGCCCGGACCGCCCGGACCGCCCGGACCGCCCGGGCCGCCCGGGCTGCCGCGGCCCTGCTCGCCCTCGCCCTGCTGCTGGCGGGCGGCGCGGCGACGGGCTGCGGCGGGCGGGCCACCACCCACCACAAGCCCGGCACCACCCACGAGCAGGCGTCCGGAAGCGTCGGCACCCTGCTCACCGCCACCGACGCCGCCGGCCACAAGCTCCGCGAGGTCCCGGCCCTAGGCGCCCCCGAGGTCCAGCTGGCCGTCCGACCGGACTCCGAGGACGGCTGGAACCTCCAGCTGACGGTGAAGAACTACCGCTTCACCCCCGACAGCACCGGCGGCGCCGCCCTCCCGGGCGCCGGCCACGCCCACCTGGAACTCGACGGCCGCAAGCTGGCCCGCCTCTACGGCCCGTGGTTCCACCTGCCCGCTGCACAGGTCCCCGAAGGCCCCCACACCCTGACCGTCCGCCTCTACGCGGACGACCACACCGCCTGGGCGGTCTCCGGCAAGCCGGTCGAGGGCACGGCCCAGCTCACCGCCGCCGCCCCGGGCGCGTCAGGCGGCCACAGCCACGGCGAGCCACCACCCCGGTCACCGGACCCGCAGGCGCCGAGCCGGGAACCGGCCGACCGGACGGTCGCCATCACCGTCCGCGACGGCAAGGTCAGCCCCGCCCCCGCCCGCACCGAGCTGCGGCGCGGAGAACGCGTCGCCCTGCGCGTCACCAGCGACCGTGCGGACACCCTGCACGTCCACGGCTACGACAAGGAACTCGCCCTGCCCGCAGGCCAGGAGGCCACCCTCACCCTGACGGCCGACCGCACAGGCCTCTTCGAGGTCGAGACCCACGAGTCCAGCCTCCTCCTCACCCAACTCCTCGTCCGATGACCCCACCCAAGCCCACCTCCGCGCACGCACCCCGGGGCACCTCCCGGCACGCGTCCCCGCACGCGCCTCGGTCCGCGTCCCCGATCCCCCGGCGCGCGTCCCCGACTGCCGTCCCGGCCCGGTGGCCCGGACTCGGGCCCGAGTCCGGGACGACAGGCCAAAGCATCGGTGGGGTCATGCCCTGGGCGGGGCGTTGCTGAGCGGCCTCGGGCCGGGTCCCGCGCCGGGTGACGGCAGTGGCGGACTCGGCCGAGGCGTGGTCCTTCACCCGGCCGAACCGTTCACCACGCTCGCGCACGGGATCGGCTCCCAGCACGATCTGCCCATCTCTCCCTTCTACGCCTTCGCCGGCGCCTTTGCCGCGCTGTTCGTCTCCTTCCTCGCGCTCGGGCTGCTCTGGTCCACTTCCCGCTTCCGGGGTGCGCACTCGGGCCTCGCCCTGCCCGCCGCCGTCCAGCGGGTGGCCGACGCGCCGGCCACCCGTACCGTCCTGCGCGGACTGGGACTCGCCGCCGCACTGGCCGTCCTGATCCACCTCCTCCTCGGTCCCGACGACCCCGCGCGCAACCCCGCTCCCGCGGCCGTCTATGTCCTCCTCTGGGTCGGACTCGTCCCTGCCTCCCTCCTCCTCGGCCCCGTCTGGCGTCTGCTCAACCCGCTCCGCACCCTGCACCGCCTGCTCTCCCGAGCCCTGCGCCTCCGCGGCCCCGACCGCCCCCTCCCCTCCCGGCTGGGCCAATGGCCCGCCGCGGTGGGGCTGTTCGGCTTCACCTGGCTCGAACTCGTCGCTCCGGATCCCGCATCCACCACCACCCTCCTCGTCGCTCTCACCGCCTACGCCACCGCTCAGCTGCTGCTCGCCGCCCGCTTCGGCGAGCGCTGGTTCGACGACGGAGACGCCTTCGAGGTGTACTCCGCCCTCCTGGCCCGGCTCTCCCCCCTCGGCCGTCGCAGCGACGGCCGTCTCGTTCTCCGTAATCCCTTCCATGGACTCGACGCGACACCCGAACGGCCCGGACTCGTCGCCACCGTCTGCGTCCTGCTCGGCTCCACCGCCTACGACGGCTTCTCCGACAACCCCTCGTGGATCAACGCGATCCAGACCTCCCCCCTTGGCCGCACCCCCGCGGCCACACTCGGACTGCTCGGTTCCATCGCCCTCGTCGCCACCCTGTACTGCCTCTGCGCCGCGGCCACCCGCCTCGTCAGCGGCCCGCACCGCCGTCCGCTGACCGCCTTCGCGCACTCACTCGTGCCGATCGCCCTCGGCTATCTCGTCGCCCACTACTTCTCCCTCCTGGTAGTCGAAGGACCACGCACAGTAAGCATGACACTGGGCACTGACAACGCCCCCGAACCCGTCCCGCCCGTGGGTCCCGGCGGCCTCGCCGCCCTCCAGGTCATCGCCGTCGTCGCCGGTCACGTACTCGGCGTCGTCGCAGCTCACGACCGCTCCGTACGCCTCTTTCCGCCCGCGAAGGCTGTGGCCGGCCAGCTGCCCCTGCTCGCGCTGATGATCACTTACACCATCGGGGGGCTCAGCCTCCTGCTGAACTGAGGTGAGGCCCCCGCCGAACCGAGAAGCGAGGAACGGCATGATGGACCCCGTGCCTCCCGTCCCCTCCCTGCGCCGGACGCCGGTCCAGCAGCGCAGTGCCGACCGGCTCGCCCGGATCCTCGACGCCTGCGCCGAGCTGCTGGACGAGACCGGGTACGAGAACCTCAGCACCCGCGCCGTCGCCCTGCGCGCCGGAGTGCCGATCGGCTCCGTCTACCGCTTCTTCGGCAACAAGCGGGCCATGGCCATCGCCCTCGCCCATCGCAACCTGGACCGCTATGCCGACGGCATCGCGGACCGCCTCAGCGACCTCCCGGCCACCGACTGGCGGCCCGTCGTGAACGCCGTACTGGACGAGTACCTGGCCATGAAGCGCAGCGTGCCCGGCTTCGCGCTCGTCGACTTCGGCGTACCGGCGCCGCCGGCCGACGGCCCGGAGGCCGACCCCAATCACCAGGTCGCCGCCCGCCTGACCGAGCTGCTCTCCACCCACCTCGGTCTGACCCCGGACGTCACCCTGGAGCGAGCGGTCCTCGTCGCGGTCGAGGCCACCGACGCGCTGATCCAACTGGCCTTCCGGACCGACCCGGCCGGCGACCCCGACATCGTTCGCGAGACCCGCGCGATGATGCAGGCCTACCTGGCCCGCGTACTGGACTGACTGACCCGGGCCCCGCGCTGCTGCGGCGCCTGCCATGCCCTGGCGGTCCACTGCTGCCGACGGCTGACGTGCCCGGCGGTCCACCCGCCCTGGCCGCGCTCCCACCGATGCCCTTAGCCCTGGCTTTCGCTCCGTCCCGCACGCTCACGACCCCGGGCCTCGGCACGCTCACGACCCCGGGCCTCGGCACCTCGCGGCCCCAGGCGGCGCACCCCCTTTCCCCGGGCCGCGTCCCGTATCCCCGGCCGCGCCCCCTTTCCCCGGCCGCGCTCCCTTCCCCGGCCATGCCCGACCGGCCCCCGGCCGTCCGCGCGTACTCGGTCACGCGCCCCCCTCCCCTCCGTGCGTACCGGTCGGTATGCTCGTGGGTACCCCTGCGTGCCTCCGCGTGTCCGTGTCGCAGCCTGCCGCCCCTGGAGGGCCCATGCCCCGCACCGCCCTGCGCATCTGCCCCCTCTGCGAAGCCACCTGCGGCCTCACCCTCACCATCGACGGCGACGCCGTCACCGGTGCCCGCGGTGACCGCGACGATGTCTTCAGCAGGGGGTTCATCTGCCCCAAGGGTGCCGCCTTCGGCCAGCTCGACGCCGACCCGGACCGGTTGCGCACCCCGCTCGTCCGGCGCGACGGGCACCTTCGGGAGGCCACCTGGGAAGAGGCCTACGAGGCCATCGCGGCCGCCGTCCCCGCGCTCGTCCGGGACTACGGTGCGCAGTCGGTCGGCGTGGTGCTCGGCAACCCGAACGTCCACACCATGGCCGGCGCCCTCTACCCGCCGCTGCTCCTCAAGGCTCTGGGCACCCGGAACCTGTTCACGGCCAGCACGCTCGACCAGATGCCCAAGCACGTGTCCAGCGGGCTGCTCTTCGGCGACCCCTTCGCCATCCCGGTCCCCGACCTCGACCGCACCGACTTCCTGCTGCTCCTCGGCGCCAACCCGGTCGAGTCCAACGGCTCCCTGTGCACCGCCCCCGATTTCCCCGGCCGGCTCAAGGCCCTGCGCGCCCGCGGCGGCACCCTGGTCGTCGTCGACCCGCGCCGTACGCGCACGGCCCGGCTCGCCGACCGCCACCTCGCGCCGCGCCCCGGCAGCGACGCACTGCTGCTCGCCGCCCTCGCACACACACTGCTCGCCGAGAAGCTCGCCACCCCCGGCGCCCTGGAGGAGTGGACCGAGGGCCTCGGGGAACTCGCCGCCGCGCTCGGGAGTTTCACTCCTGAGGCCGTCGCCCCCGCCTGCGACCTCCCGGCCGAAGAGATCCGCACCCTCGCCCGCGAGCTCGCGGCCGCGCCCACCGCCGCCGTCTACGGGCGGATCGGCAGCTGCACCGTCGAGTACGGCACGCTGGCCAGCTGGCTGGTCGACGTACTGAACATCCTCACCGGCAATCTCGACCGGCCGGGCGGAGCCCTCTTCCCGCTCCCGGCCGCCGGCCCGCGGCCCCGCCCCGCCGGGCCCGGCAAGGGCTTCGCGGTCGGCCGCTGGCACAGCCGGGTCAGCGGTCACCCCGAGGTCAAGAGCGAACTGCCCACCGCCGCCCTGGCCGAGGAGATCGAAACCCCGGGGGAGGGGCGGATCCGCGCCCTGATCGCCATCGCCGCGAATCCCGTCCTGTCCGCACCTGACGGAGACCGGCTCGACCGGGCGCTGGCCGGCCTCGACTTCATGATCTCGGTCGACCCCTACCTGAACGAGACCTCACGCCACGCCCACGTCGTGCTGCCCCCGCCGCCGCCCTCTCAGAGCGCACACCACGACTTCGCCTTCAACGGCTTCGCCATCCGCAACCAGGTGCGCTACACCCGCGCCGCCGTCCCCCTCGAAGCGGGCCGCCTCGACGAATGCGAAATCCACGCGCGCCTCGTCCTGGCCGTCTCCGGCATGCACGGCTCGGCGGGACCGGAGGCCGTCGACGAGTTGGCCGTCCAGGGTGCTCTGGCCAGGGAGACCGCCGACCCGCACTCCCCCCTGCACGGCGAGGACCCGGCGCGCCTCGCCGGCCTCCTCACCGGTGAGAGCGGCCCCGAGCGCCGGCTCGACCTGATGCTCCGACTCGGGCCGTACGGAGACCGCTTCGGCGCGGCGGCCGAGGGGGAGAGCAGCGGGAAGCTCAGCCTGGAGCATCTGCTCGCGCACCCGCACGGCATCGACCTGGGCCCGCTGCAGCCCCGGCTCCCGGGCGTGCTGAGGACCCGCAGCGGCAGGATCGAGATGCTTCCGGACCCGATCGCGGGCGAGCTACCGCGGCTGCGCGCCGCGCTCGCCGAACGCCCCGCCGCCCTGGTGCTCGTGGGCCGCCGCCACCTGCGGTCCAACAACAGCTGGTTGCACAACGTCCCGGCCCTCACCGGAGGTTCCAACCGCTGCACCCTCCACGTCCACCCGGAGGACGCCGCCCGGCTGGGGCTCACGGACGGGGGACGGGCCCGGATCACCGCCGACGGCGGAAGCCTGGAGGTGCCGGTCGAGGTCACCGACGCCGTACGCACCGGCGTGGTGAGCCTTCCGCACGGCTGGGGCCATGACCGCGCCGGGACCCGGCTCGAGGTGGCCTCAGCCGTGCCCGGCGCCAACGTCAACCAGCTGATCGACGGCAGCCGGCTGGACAGGCTGTCGGGCACCGCCGTGCTCAACGGCTTCCCCGTCGAACTCACACCACTGCCCTGAGCTGGGGTTTTGCTCGTATTGCTCACGCGTGGACGTCTTGTTGGCATAAGGAGGCGGCACCTACCTTCCCCCCATGCTGACCTTCCTCGGCTTCGCCATGATCGCGACCTTCCTGGTTCTGATCATGATGAAGAAAATGTCGCCCATCGCGGCGCTCGTCCTCATCCCCGCACTCTTCTGCGTGTTCGCAGGCGAGGGTGCGCACCTCGGCGACTACGTCATCGACGGCGTCGGCAAGCTCGCTCCGACCGCCGCCATGCTGATGTTCGCAATCGTCTACTTCGGCGTGATGATCGACGTCGGCCTCTTCGACCCGATCGTGCGCGGCATCCTGCGCTTCTGCAAGGCCGACCCGATGCGGGTGGTGGTCGGCACCGCCGTCCTCGCCGCGATCGTCTCCCTCGACGGCGACGGATCGACCACCTTCATGATCACCGTCTCGGCCATGTATCCGCTCTACAAGCGGCTCGGACTGAGCCTGGTGGTCATGACGGGCGTCGCGGCCACGGCCAACGGCGTCATGAACACCCTGCCCTGGGGCGGTCCCACGGCCCGCGCCGCGACCGCTCTCAAGCTCGACGCCGCCGACATCTTCGTCCCGATGATCCCGGCCCTGGCGGTGGGCCTGCTCTTCGTGTTCGTCCTGGCGTACGTCCTCGGTGTGAAGGAACGCCGCCGCGTCGGCACACTGGTCCTGCCCGGTCAGGCGGAGCCGGAGGCGACCGAGGAGGACCTCGTCCCGGCCGGCCTCGTCCCGGCCGGCCCCGTCCCGGCCGCCTCGGGCACTGGCGCCTCCACCATCGCCACCGTCCCGGCCACTGCCGCCTCCGCCGCCACCGACGGCGTCACCGCGTCCACCGGTTCCGCCGCTGGTTCCTCCGCCTCCGTCGACCTGCCCGCCGGGCCCGCGGCCGCCTCGGGCTCCGCCGCCGTGCCGCACGGCAGCGGCTCCGAGACCGCCCCCGAGGACGGCTTCCAGGGCCTCGACCCCCACCGCCCCACCCTGCGCCCGCGCCTCTACTGGTTCAACGCCGGCCTCACCGTCGCCCTGCTCACCGCGATGATCATGGAGTTGCTGCCCATCCCGGTGCTGTTCCTGCTCGGAGCCGCCCTCGCCCTCACCGTCAACTTCCCGCACATGCCCGACCAGAAGGCCCGGATCGCCGCCCACGCCGACAACGTCCTGAACGTCGCCGGCATGGTCTTCGCCGCCGCCGTCTTCACCGGAGTCCTCACCGGCACCGGCATGGTCAAGCACATGGCCGACTGGCTCGTCGGCGCCATCCCCGAGGGCATGGGCCCGCACATGGCCCTGGTCACCGGCCTGCTCAGCCTGCCGCTCACCTACTTCATGTCGAACGACGGCTTCTACTTCGGCGTCCTGCCGGTACTGGCCGAGGCCGGCGCAGCCCACGGGGTCTCGCCGCTCGAGATCGCCCGCGCCTCCCTCGTCGGCCAGGCGCTGCACATGTCGAGCCCACTGGTTCCGGCCGTCTACGTACTCGTCGGCATGGCCAAGGTCGAGTTCGGCGACCACACCCGGTTCACCGTGAAATGGGCGGCCCTGACCTCCCTCGTCGTCCTCGCGGCAGGGATGCTTTTCGGCATCATCTGATGCCGCCCACCCCTTGGCAGGTAAAAACTACCGGCGCTAGTTTGTAGGGTGTTCGCGAGGTCGGATCCACGCGCTCGCGCGTTGCTCGGGAGGAATGCCATGAAGGCCCACGACGGGATGTACATCGACGGCGCATGGCGGCCCTCCGCCGGACGCGACCGGATCGACGTCGTCAATCCGGCCGACGAACAGGTCATCGCGGGGGTCCCGGCGGGCACCGCCGAGGACGTGGACGCGGCCGTACGCGCGGCTCGCAAGGCCTTTCCGGGCTGGGCGGCCACGCCTCCGGCCGAGCGGGCCGCACTGATCGGCGCGCTCCGCGACGTCCTGCTGGCCCGCAAGGGTGAGCTGGCCGAGACCATCACCGCCGAGCTCGGCTCGCCGCTCGGCTTCTCGACGGCCGTCCACGTCGGCGCGCCGATCGCCGTGGCCTCCTCCTACGCCGAGCTGGCGTCCTCCTACGCCTTCGAGGAGCGGCTCGGGAACTCCACCGTCCTCCTGGAGCCGGTCGGTGTGGTCGGAGCCATCACGCCCTGGAACTACCCGCTGCACCAGATCGTTGCAAAGGTGGCACCCGCTCTCGCCGCCGGCTGCACCCTCGTCCTCAAGCCGGCCGAGGACACCCCGCTGACCGCACAGCTCTTCGCCGAAGCCGTGCACGAGGCGGGCGTCCCGGCCGGAGTCTTCAACCTGGTGACCGGTACCGGCCCGGTCGCCGGTCAGGCCCTGGCCGCTCACGAGGGAGTCGACCTCGTCTCCTTCACCGGCTCTACCGCCGTCGGCAAGCAGATCGGTGCCACGGCCGGCGCCGCCGTCAAGCGGGTCGCCCTCGAACTGGGCGGCAAGTCGGCCAATGTCATCCTGCCCGGGGCCGACCTGGGCAAGGCCGTCGCGGCGGGCGTGGGCCACGTCATGAACAACACCGGCCAGAGCTGCAACGCGCTCACCCGGATGCTCGTCCACCGGGACCAGTACGAGGAGGCCGTCTCGCTCGCGGCCGCCGCCGTCGCCGACTACCCCACCGGCGACCCCCGCGAGGCCGGTACCCGCGTCGGCCCCGTCATCAACGCCAAGCAGCGCGAGCGCGTCCGCGGCTACATCGCGCAGGGCGTCGCGGAAGGCGCCCGCCTCGTCGCCGGAGGGCCCGACGCACCGCATGCGCAGGGGTACTTCGTGGCCCCGACCGTGTTCGCCGATGTCACCCCCGACATGACCATCGCCCAGGAGGAGATCTTCGGCCCGGTGCTGTCGATCCTCCGGTACGAGGACGAGGAGGAGGCCCTGCGCATCGCCAACGGCACCGTCTACGGCCTGGGCGGCGCCGTCTGGGCCGCCGACGAGGCGACAGCCGTCGCCTTCGCGCGCCGTATGGACACCGGCCAGGTGGACATCAACGGCGGCCGCTTCAACGTGCTCGCGCCCTTCGGCGGCTACAAGCAGTCGGGTGTGGGCCGTGAGCTGGGCCCGCACGGGCTGGCGGAGTACCTCCAGACCAAGTCCCTGCAGTTCTGATCCCACAGCCGCCCCACCCCGCCCGGCCTCCCCGCCCCTTCCCGTAAGCCCCTTCAGCCGCCAGCCCTTCAGCCCCGGAAAGACGAGACGACGACCATGGTCCGCGCCGCCATCCTGCCCGCCGTCGGAGCCCCGCTGGAGATACGGGAGATCGTGCTGCCCGATCCCGGCCCCGGGCAGGTCCGGGTGCGGCTCACCGCAGCCGGGGTCTGTCACTCCGACCTCTCCCTCACCAACGGCACCATGCGGGTCCCCGTACCCGCCGTCCTCGGCCACGAGGGCGCGGGCACGGTCCTCGCCGTCGGGGAGGGCGTCACACACGTCGCCCCCGGGGACGGCGTGGTTCTCAACTGGGCGCCGTCCTGCGGGACATGCCATCACTGCACCATCGGCGAGGTCTGGCTCTGCGCCTCGGCGCTCACCGGGGTCGGGGCCGTCTACGCGCACGACGCGCACGGTACCGAGCTGCACCCCGGGCTGAACGTGGCCGCGTTCGCCGAGGAGACCGTCGTCGCGGCCAACTGCGTGCTGCCCGCGCCCGCCGGAATCCCGCTCACCGAGGCCGCCCTGCTCGGCTGCGCCGTCCTGACCGGCTACGGGGCCGTCCGCCACAGCGCCCAGGTCCGCCCGGGAGAGTCGGTGGCCGTCTTCGGTGTCGGCGGGGTCGGGCTGGCCGCGCTGCAGGCCGCACGGATCGCGCAGGCGGGCCCGGTCATCGCCGTCGACGTGTCCCCGGCCAAGGAGGAACTGGCCCGCGCAGCCGGGGCCACCGAGTTCGTGCTCGCCTCAGACACCACCGCCAAGCAGATCCGCGCGCTCACCGCAGGCCAGGGCGCGGACGTCGCCGTCGAGTGCGTCGGCCGGGCGGAGACCATCCGCGGAGCCTGGGAGTCCACCCGCCGCGGCGGCCGCACCACGGTCGTCGGCATCGGAGGCAAGGAACAGCAGGTCACCTTCCACGCCTTGGAGATCTTCCACTTCGCCCGCACCCTCACCGGCTGCGTCTACGGCAACAGCGACCCCGCCCGCGACCTGCCGGTGATCGCCGAACACGTCCGCGCGGGCCGCCTTGACCTCGGCGCCCTCGTCACGGACCGCATCACCCTCGACGGCATCCCGGCCGCCTTCGACGCGATGCTCGCGGGCAAGGGCGGCCGCTCCCTGGTCGTCTTCTAGCGGCGCCACATGGCGGGCCCCGCCGCCGCTCCGGGCCCGAAGAGCCGGTGCCCGCGCCGCTCCGGGCCCGCAGAGCCGGTGCCCGTGGCCGCTCCGCGTCGAGCGAGCGAGCGCCCGTACCGTCTTGCGTCCATGTCGATCGACGGGTCGGCCTGCAGCGGCCTCGGCGGCGGCATCAGGGGTTGCGTACCTCGGCGGGACGTTCCCCCCGTTCCGTCAGCGCACGGCAGCCCCGGCTGCGGACGGTGGCGTCGGTATCCCGGAGGCATGCGCGCAGCCCCGGACACGCCCGTTCCGCGCCCGCGCAGCGACTGGACGCACCGGCCGCGCCCGCCCGGCGCGTCGGTGAGCACGGAGTCTGGAGCGCGGAGTCGGGAGCACGATGGCCGCGCAGGCCGGGAGCCCCGGAGCCGTACGGCGGGACATCCGCGCCCCCGCGGGTCACGCAGTCTCGTCCAGCGCCTCGTACTGGAGGGCCAGCCCGTCCAGCAGCGCCGTCAGGCCCGTCTCGAAGGCGCCCTCGTCCACCTCTCGCCCGCGCTCGGCCAGGAGGTGGGCCTGGCCCAGGTGGGGGTAGTCCGTCGGATCGTATGCCGCGCGGTCGTCCACGAAACCCCGGGCGAACGAGGCCACCGCCGAGCCGAGGATGAAGTACCGCATCAGCGCGCCGATCCGGGTCGCCTGCGCCGGCGGCCAGCCGGCGGCCGTCATCGCGCCGAACACCGCGTCCGCCAGCCGCAGTCCCGCCGGGCGCCGGCCCGGCCCGCGCGCCAGCACCGGCACGATGTTCGGATGGTCCGCCAGGGCGTCCCGGTACGAGTGCGCCCACGCGCGCAGGGCGCCGCGCCAGTCCGTGCCGCCACCGTCGAACATCGACAAGTCGACCCGTGCACTCACCGCGTCGGCCACCGCGTCCAGGATCTCGTCCTTGGTGCGGAAGTGGTTGTAGAGCGACGGTCCGCTGACCCCGAGCGCGGCCGCCAGCCGCCGGGTCGACACCGCCTCCAGCCCCTCCGTGTCCACCAGCGCGCCGGCCGCCTCGACGATGCGGTCTCGGCTGAGGAGGGGCTTGCGCGGTCTGGCCATGCGCCACATAGTAGGGCCTGCCCGCCCTAAACTACCGGTGCTAGTTAAATGCTCCGGACGGACGCCCGGAGGTGCCTGGTGAATCTGGAGCTGAGCGAGGAGCAGAGCGCCGTACGGCGGCTCGCCCGCGAGTTCACCGAGCGCGAGGTCGTCCCGTACGCCGCCGCGTGGGACCGCGCCGAGAGCGTGGACCGGGCGATCGTGAAGAAGCTGGGCGCGCTGGGCTTCCTCGGCCTGACGGTCCCCGAGGAGTACGGCGGTTCCGGCGGGGACCACCTGGCCTACGTCCTGGTCACCGAGGAACTCGGACGCGGCGACTCCGCCGTGCGCGGGATCGTCTCCGTCTCCCTCGGTCTGGTCGCCAAAACCATCGCGGCCTGGGGCACCGAGGAGCAGAAGCGCAGCTGGCTGCCCCGCCTGTGCTCCGGCGACGCGCTCGGCTGCTTCGGGCTGACCGAGCCCGGCACCGGCTCCGACGCGGCCGGCCTCACCACCCGCGCCGAGCGGGAGGGGGAGGCATACGTCCTCGACGGCAGCAAGATGTTCATCACGAACGGCACCTGGGCCGACGTGGTGCTTCTCTTCGCCCGCACCGGCGACGAGCCCGGCCATCGAGGGGTCTCCGCCTTCCTCGTCCCCACCGGCACGCCGGGCCTGACCCGCCGCGAGATCCACGGCAAGCTCGGCCTGCGCGGCCAGGCCACCGCCGAACTCGTCCTCGACGGCGTCCGCGTGCCCGCCTCAGCCATGCTGGGCCCCGAGGGCAAGGGCTTCTCGGTCGCCATGTCCGCCCTCGCCAAGGGCCGGATGTCGGTCGCCGCCGGCTGCGTCGGCATCGCCCAGGCGGCCCTGGACGCGGCCGTCTCGTACGCCGCTCAGCGCGAGCAGTTCGGCAAGCCGATAGCCCATCACCAGCTGGTCCAGGAGCTCATCGCCGACATCTCGGTCGACGTGGACGCGGCACGGATGCTGACCTGGCGGGTCGCGGACCTCATCGACCGGGGGCAGCCCTTCGCCACCGAGTCCTCCACCGCCAAGCTCTTCGCCTCCGAGGCCGCCGTGCGCGCCGCGAGCAACGCCCTGCAGGTGCACGGCGGTTACGGTTACATCGACGAGTACCCGGTCGGCAAGCTGCTGCGCGACGCCCGCGTCATGACCCTGTACGAGGGCACCAGTCAGATCCAGAAGCTGCTCATCGGCCGCGCCCGAACCGGTGTTTCCGCCTTCTGAGCCGGCCAGACGCGCCCTCCGCGCCCGCCGTGCTCCCCGCGCCCTCCGCGCCGTGCTCCCCGCGCCCTCCGCGCCGTGCTCCCCGCGCCCTCCGCGCCGTGCTCCCCGAGCCCGACGTGCCCTCCGTGCTCCCCGAGCCCGACGTGCCCTCCGCGCGCGACGCCCCCTCCGTGTCCCGCGGGGCCGCCTGAGTACCCGTATCGCCGGAATGAGTACGCGTGCGGATGTCCCCCGGCCCCGTCCGGCCCGATGCTCGACCCATGAACGAGACACCGGTCAAGCAGCAGAGCACGGGGGCGTACTACGGCCAGGCCGTCGCCTCCTTCGGCATCGCCATCGGCGCCGTGGCCGTGGGGATCTACAACCTGGAGGTGGACGGATGGGTCCGCGCCTTCCTCGGCATCGCGGTCCTGTACCTCACCACCTCGGCCTTCACGCTCGCCAAGGTGATCCGCGACCGACAGGAGGTCACGCAGATCGTCAGCCGGGTGGATCAGGCCAGGATGGAGAAGATCATGGCCGAGTACGATCCCTTCTCGCCGAAGTAGCCGGCTCGCGAACGCTAAGCGCTTGCTCACCCTCCGGTAGGGTGTTCACTCCCACACGGTGAAGAGGTGAGTGAGCGATGGACAGCGCGGAGGACACGGTCGACGGCTACCGGCCGTGGTCCGAGGTCACCCCCGACGCCGCACGCCGGCTGCTCGTCGCCGCCGTCGAGGCCTTCGCCGAGCGCGGATACCACGCCACGACCACACGTGACATCGCAGGCCGTGCCGGGATGAGCCCGGCCGCGCTCTACATCCACTACAAGACCAAGGAAGAGCTGCTCCACCGGATCAGCCGGATCGGCCACGACAAGGCGCTGGAGATCCTCACCTCCGCGGCGAACGGCCCCGGCTGCGCCGCCGAGCGGCTCGACGCCGCCGTACGGTCCTTCGTGCGGTGGCACGCGGCGCATCACACCACCGCGCGCGTGGTCCAGTACGAGCTCGACGCTCTCGCCGCGGAGCACCGCTCCGAGATCGTCGCGCTGCGCCGGCAGAGCGACGCGGCCGTACGCCGCATCCTCGCCGACGGGGTCGCGGCAGGGGAGTTCGACGTCCCCGACGTGCCGGGCACCACGCTCGCCGTCCTGTCGCTGTGCATCGACGTGGCCCGCTGGTTCAGCGTGGCCGGGCAGCGCACGCCCGACGAGGTCGGCGCGCTCTACGCCGACCTCGTGCTCCGCATGGTGGCCGCGCGGCCGGGCCCCCGGAAGCAGAGCCCGACCTCCGAAGCGGAGTAGTCGACTCCAGGCGGCGGAGGGGGACCTCAGAAGTAGTAGCGGGACACCGACTCCGCCACGCACACCGGCTTGTCGCCGCCCTCGCGCTCGACCGTGACCGTGGCCGTGACCTGTACGCCGCCCCCCGCTTCCACGACCTCCGTGATCACGGCGGTGGAGCGCAGCCGCGAACCGACCGGCACCGGCGCCGGGAAACGCACCTTGTTCGTCCCGTAGTTGATGCCCATCCGCATGCCCTCGACGCGCATGATCTGGGGCACCAGGCTGGGGAGCAGGGACAGCGTCAGATAGCCGTGGGCGATGGTGGAGCCGAAGGGGCCGGTCGCCGCACGCTCCGGGTCCACATGGATCCACTGGTGATCGCCGGTCGCGTCCGCGAAGAGGTCGATCCGCTTCTGGTCCACCTCCAGCCACCCACTGGGACCGAGCGGCTCGCCGATCCCGGCGTGCAGCTCCTCGGCGGACGTGAAGACCCTCGGCTCGGCCATGCCCTGTTCCTGTCTCTCGCAACTGACGGACGACTGACGGACTGCTCAGCAGACGACTGACGGATGAATAAGCGCTTGCTCAGCATGCTGGGACCGCATGTGTATGTCAACGGACCTCCGGCTACCCTCGGCCGGGTGCCGCAGATTCCCGAGAAAATCCATGAACTCACCGTCGGCCAGTTGTCCGCCCGCAGCGGCGCGGCCGTCTCCGCGCTCCACTTCTACGAGGCCAAGGGCCTGATCAGCAGCCGCCGGACCTCCGGCAACCAGCGCCGCTACACCCGCGACGCACTGCGCCGCGTGGCCTTCGTACGCGCCGCCCAGCGCGTGGGCATCCCGTTGGCCAGTATCCGCGAGGCACTGGCCCAGCTCCCCGAGGAGCGCACCCCCAACCGCGAGGACTGGGCCCGGCTCTCCGAGGCCTGGCGCGCCGAGCTCGACGAGCGGATCAGCCGGCTCGGCCGCCTGCGCGACCACCTGACGGACTGCATCGGCTGCGGCTGCCTCTCGATGGAGACCTGCGCGCTGTCCAACCCGGACGACGTCTTCGGCGAGCGGCTCACCGGTTCGCGGCTGTAGTCCCCCTGGAACCGTTCTCCGGAACCAGTTCCCGGGCCGCGGCCACCAGTTCGGCGTTCGACCCTGCCGGCCGCCCGCCCGGCAGGTGGAGCACGTCCCCTGCGCCGGTCCGCGTACCCGTCCCGCACCGGGCGGCCAGCCGCAGCACCGGCCAGGCGGCCGCGTCCCGCCCGAACAGCAGCACCGCCACCGGCGGCAGCCCGCGCAGTCCGGCCACCAGCGCCGGATCGGCCGTCGCGAGCTCTGCCGCGAGCCGCACCCGCCCGGGATCGCGCACCGGCCAGGCCAGGAACCGTGCCATCGGCTCCGGCCCGGCCGGCCCACCCAGCGGCACCACCGCGTCCACCGCGACCCCCCGCGCCAGCAGGACCTCCGCCAGCTCCCCGGCGCCCGGCTCCGCGAAATGCACCACCGCCCGGTCCGGCAGCACCGTCCAGGAGCGCACCCGCTCCAGTCGCCCCGCCGGATCAGGCTCCGCCCCGATGCTCGCGGACACCGACAGCGGTACGCCCGCCCCGGCGCGCCGCAGCGCCTCCACCACCGGCCCCACCACCCGCGGCGAGAGGCTCTCCCGCCCGCACGGGGTCCGCGGATGCACCAGTACCTCGCCTGCCCCCGCCGCGACCGCCCGCACGGCCGACTCCGCCAGGTCCTGCGGCGACATCGGCACAGCCGGGCCGTCGGCGGCGCTCCGCGAGCCGTTCAGCGACACCTGCAGCAGCGGGCTCACGCGGCCCCGGCCTGTGGGCTGTCCGCCAGGGCCGGTCTCGGCACAACGATTCCGCAGCCCGCGCAGACCGGCCCGTCCCACGCCCACGCCCCCTCCCAGGGGCCGACCGGAGCCACCGCCGGCCAGCGCAGTTCGGTGTCCCCGCAGACCGGGCACGCCGTTCCCGGCTCCGACTCCAGCGCCCGCACCAGCCGCCGCAGCACCTCGCCCAGCGTCCCGTCCGGTCGCACCCCCGGATCCGCGCACCGCACCACCGCGTCCCCGCTCCCGCCCCACGCCCACTCCGGCCGGCGCAGCCCGTGGTGCTTCTCCCGCCGGCGCCGTTCCGCGAACTGGCGCTCGTACTCCAGCCAGACCGCCCGCGCGTCCTCCAGCTCCTCCAGCGCGGCGACCAGCCGCAGCGGATCGGCCCCCCGGTCCTCGGGGGCGATCCCGTGCCGGTCGCACAGGTGCCACCACGTGGCCCGGTGCCCGTACGGCGCGAACCGCTCCAGGCAGCGGCGCAGCGAATGGCGCCGCAGGGCCCGGTCGTTGCGCGCGTCGCGTACCTGATAGGCCAGACTCCGGAATCCCGCCATCACACCATCACCTCCGCCGATGTGCCCAACATGCCCTGCCCGAGGCGGGCGCATGCGGGGGCGGTCGAGGCGTGCGGGTGGCACATGGCCGGAAGTCAGCGCCCCATGCGCCCCGCAGCCACCACGACCCGGGCCAGTTCCTCGTGGCAGATGTCGCTGTGCGCCCCCGAGGGGGCGCCGCCGCGCCGCACCACCGAGCCCGCGTCCACACTGACGCAACCGGCCGGGGGGACGCCCTCGCGCAGGGCGGCGTCCAGGCTCAGCCGCGGCGCGCCGGGCACCGCCTGCACCCCGCTGTGTCCGATCGCGCCCCACCGCTCGTCGAAGCCCAGCAGACCGGCCGAATCCCCTGCCATCCGGGAGGCCAGCGGATAGAACACCTTGAGGGCCGAGTCGTGGGGGGAGTGGCAGGCCACCACAGGTCCGTCGACCCGCCGGTGGAGACCGCGCAGGGCGCCGCCGCGGCCCTTGTCGTGAGGAAGCCGTTCGGCGAACGCGTAGTGGGAGAAGGCGCCCTGGAGCAGCGTCACGGATTTCAGATACCGGGCCCCGTCCGGCACCGCGCGCAGCGAGAACGACACCACCCGCGCCCCGAAGCTGTGTCCGATGAGATGAAACCGCAGTGCGGGGCGGGCGGCCGCCAGCTCCGCCAGCACCGGGCCGAGGCCGCGCTCGCCGACCACGCCCGCCCGCTTCTTCATCTTGTGGTAGGTCGCCTGCCGCAGCAGCTCCTTGGCGCCGCCCCACAGCCCGCGCAGCCCGTCGCCCGCCGCGAGGCCCGGCCCGCCGCCCGCCGCGACGCCCGGCCCGTCGGCGGCCGCGGCCGGCGCGCCCGCCTCGACCAGTCCGCGCGCGAGGGCCCGGCACACCTCCAGCACGTCGTCCGCGAAGATCGCGGGAACGGCCGGGGCGTCCGCAGTCGGCACCGCGTCCAGCCCCGCCAACTCCCTTACGAGCGCGCCGAATTCGATGAACGCGGCCGCCGAGTCCGGCCGCTCCTCGAGCAGTTCCGCCACCCGGTCCAGCTCCGCCCGACGACCGGGCCAGAACCGCCCGAGCGACTGGCGGGTGAGGGGGTCCAGCGCCGCTCCGAAGCCGGGACCGGCGAGGGCGCCGGGCGGGTCGAAGTCCGGTATGGGTTCGTCCGAGAACCGCATCGAAGGCCATACGACACCCACGTAGCCCAGGCGCACCCCCGACCCCACCAGCCCCGCGAAGGGGGCGAAGAACCGGTCGTAGAGCCGAGTCGCGGTGGACCGGTCGCTGTTCCAGCCGTGTGCGAAGACCAGCAGGTCCGTGGCCTCCATCCGGGCCACCGTCCCCTGTGTGGCCCGGTCCACGTCCCCCTGGGAGTCGAAGGTGAGCTCCGCGTACGGCCCGGCCCCGATCCCTGCCCGGACTCCCGCACCCGCAACCGCACCGGTCCCGGTCCCGATGCCGATCCCGGTTCCGATCCCGCCCCTGCTCCCGTTCCCGGCCCTGTTCCCCTCGCCGATCCCGACCCCGCCACCGCTGTCCGCCATGACGTCCCCCTTCACGCCGTGCCTCCGGTGCAGTCAGCATCCTGCTGCCGGGCCCGCCCGGCCAGCCCCCTGACGCGGTCGGCTCACGGATAGATCAGGTACTTCCTGCGCACCGCCTCGAAGCGCGCCAGCCCCGCCGCCCAGTCGCCCGCGATCTCCTCGACGCCGGCCCCCGCGTCCACCATCGTCCGCACCCGGTCCGAGCCGGTCAGCCGGTCGATCCAGTGGTCCGTGCGCCAGCCGAATCCGCTCCACGCCCGCCGAGCGGTGACCAGCAGCCCGATCCCGGCCCGAACCGGGTCGAAGGCCTCCCGGTCGTGCACGAGCAGCCGGACCCCGCCGCACACCTTGCCCACGTGCTTGGAGAAGGTCGGCGTGAAGTACGCCTCCCGGAACCACACCCCGGGCAGCCCCAGCTCGTTCGCCGCCTCCGCCCACCGCCGGTCGATGCCCTCCGCGCCCACCACCTCGAAGGGCGTGGTCGTCCCGCGCCCCTCGGACAGGTTCGTGCCCTCGAACAGGCAGGTGCCGGCGTACGCGAGGGCCGTGTCGGGGGTCGGCATGTTCGGGCTCGGCGGCACCCACGGCAGCCCGGTCTCCCCGAAGAACGACTCCCGCCGCCACCCCGACATCGCCACCGTCCGCAGGGCGACCGGCCGGTCGGACAGGAACTCGCCGTTGAAGAGCCGGGCCAGTTCGGCCGCCGTCATTCCGTGGGCGAGCGCGATCGGCTCCCGGCCCACGAAGCTCGCGTACGGCCGCTCCAGCACCGGCCCCGTGGCCCGTCGGCCGCCCACCGGATTCGGCCGGTCCAGCACCACCACCGCCTTGCCGGCGAGCGCGGCCGCGCGCATGCAGTCGTAGAGGGTCCAGATGTAGGTGTAGAAGCGCGCCCCGACGTCCTGGACGTCGAAGACGACGGTGTCGATCCCGGCCGCCGTGAACACGTCCGCGAGCCGCTGCCCGCTCTTGTCGTACGTGTCGTACACCGGAAGCCCGGTCGCCGGATCCCGTGAGGCTCCCTCGGAGTTCCCCGCCTGCGCCGTTCCGCGGAAGCCGTGCTCGGGCCCGAACACCGCGACGAGGTCGACCCGTTCGTCCGCGTGGAGGACGTCGACCAGGTGCCGGGCGTCGGGGGTGATCCCGGTGGGGTTCGTGACCACCCCGACCTTCTGCCCGGCCAGCATGCCGTACCCGTCCGCGGCGAGCCGCTCGAAGCCGGTGCGCACCCGGGCCGCGGCCCGCGGGGCGGCTACCCCGGCGGCCGACCCGGGAGCCGGCCCGGAGGGTGCCGCGCCCGCCGCCCCGGCCGTCGTGGCGGCGGCTCCCACCGCGCCCACCACGCCCGCCGAACCGATGGCCCCCGCCAGCCCCAGCACCCCGCGTCGCGACAGCGTCATCCGGACACGTTACGAGCCGCGCCCCTTCCGTCCCGACATACCGACTGGTTAGTCTGCTCGCCGTCGGCAGATGAGCACGGCCGGCTTCCGGCCGCACGAGAGGTGATCCCCGTGAACGCGTACCAGGACCAGCGAGTCGTCGTCACCGGCGCGGGCGGCGGCATCGGCGCCGCCCTCGCGCACCGCTTCGCGGCCGAAGGCGCCACGGTGGTGGTCAACGACCTCGACCCGGCCAAGGCCGCCGCGGTGGCGAGCGCGATCGGCGCCCGGGCGACCCCGGTCCCGGGCGACGCCTCGGCGATCGTGGCCGAGGCCCGCGAGGCCCTCGGCGGGACGGTCGACGTCTACTGCGCCAACGCCGGACTCGCCTCGGGCGGCGACGCCTTCGCCGACGAGGCGGTCTGGGAAGCGGCCTGGGACACGAACGTCATGGCCCACGTGCGCGCCGCCAGACTGCTGCTGCCGGACTGGCTGGAGCGGGAGAGCGGCCGCTTCGTGTCCACCGTCTCGGCCGCCGGGCTGCTGACCATGATCGGAGCGGCCCCGTACAGTGTCACGAAGCACGGTGCGCTCGCCTTCGCCGAATGGCTGTCGCTGACCTACCGGCACCGCGGTGTCCAGGTCCACGCCATCTGCCCGCAAGGAGTGCGCACCGACATGCTGACCGCCGCGGGCTCGGCGGGCGAGCTCGTCCTCGCGCCGACCGCGATCGAGCCCGAGGCGGTCGCGGACGCGTTGTTCGACGGCATGGAGAAGGGCCGGTTCCTGATCCTCCCGCACGCCGAGGTCGCCGACTTCTACGCCGCCCGCGCCACCGAGCCGGACCGCTGGCTGAGCGGCATGAACCACCTGCAGCAGAAATGGGAGACACGGTGACCTCGTACGGATCCTCGTACGGCTCTTCGTACGCCGCCAGGCCCTGGCTCCGGCTGCTCGCCCCCGCCCAGCGGGCGCCCGTGACTCCGCCGCCCACCGTGCTGCACGCCTTTCGCGAGGCCGTCGCCCGGGCCCCCGAGCGCACCGCGCTGGCCTACTTCGACGGCCGGATCGGCTACGCCGGTGCCGACGCGCTCTCCGATTCCCTCGCCGGTCACCTCGCGGCACGCGGCATCCGCCGCGGGGACCGGGTCGCGGTCATGCTGCAGAACACCCCGCACTTCGTGCTCGCCGTCCTCGCCGCCTGGAAGGCCGGGGCCGTCGTCGTCCCGCTCAACCCCATGTACAAGTCCGGTGAGGTCGGGCACGTCCTGGGCGACTCCGGGGCCGCCGCGCTGGTCTGCGACGGCCGTGCGTGGGAGGCGTACCTGCGCGAGGCCGTGCGGGGCAGCGCCGTGCGGACCGTCCTGACCGCCTCGGACCGGGACTTCCAGACACGCGACGACCCCCGTCTCTTCGGTCCGCCGGCCGAGCCGAACCCGTCCGGTCTGGCCGCACGGGGCCTGCCCGCCCTCCTGCCCGGAGTGCACACCGCCGACCTCGTGACCGTGGCCCGTCAGGGCCACCCCGCGCCGGAGGACCCGCACCTCACCGCCGCCGACACCGCCCTCATCAGCTACACCTCCGGCACCAGCGGCGCCCCCAAGGGCGCGATGAACCCGCACGGCGCGCTCACGTACAACGCCGTACGGCAGGTCACCTCCCACCCCCTCCCCGAGGGCTCCACTTACTTCGCCCTCGCGCCCCTCTTCCACATCACCGGCATGGTCTGCGAACTCGCCGCCTGCTTCGCCAACGCCGGCACCCTCGTCCTCGCCCACCGCTTCGACGCCGGAGCCGTCCTCGACGCCTTCGTGGAGCACCGCCCCGCCTACACCGTCGGCCCGGCCACCGCCTTCATGGCCCTCGCCGCGCACCCCGACGTCACCCCGGACCACTTCGCCTCGTTCCAGGTGATCTCCTCGGGCGGTGCCCCGCTCCCGCCCGCGCTCGTCGAGCGCCTGCGCACCACCTTCGGCTTCTACCTCCGCAACGGCTACGGCCTCACCGAGTGCACCGCCCCCTGTGCCTCCGTGCCCGTGCACCTCGAAGCCCCGGTCGACCCCGCCTCCGGCACGCTCTCCGTGGGCCTGCCCGGCGCCGACACCGTCGTGCGCATCCTCGACGAGCAGGGCGCCGAGGTCCCCTTCGGCGAGACCGGCGAGATAGCCGTCCGCGGCCCCCAGGTCGTCCCCGGCTACTGGGGCCTGCCCGCGGACACCGCCAAGGCCTTCCCGGACGGCGAACTGCGCACCGGTGACGTCGGTTTCATGAACCCGGACGGCTGGCTCTACGTCGTCGACCGGAAGAAGGACATGATCAACGCCTCCGGCTTCAAGGTCTGGCCGCGCGAGGTCGAGGACGTGCTCTACACCCACCCCGCCGTTCGCGAGGCCGCCGTGGTCGGCGTCCCCGACCCGTACCGCGGGGAGAGCGTCAAGGCGTACGTGAGCCTGCGCCCCGGTAGCCCGGTCGGCCCGGAGGAGCTCTCCGCCTACTGCGCCGCGCGCATCGCCGCGTACAAATACCCGCGCCAGGTGGAGATCCTGCCTGTCCTTCCGAAGACGACCAGTGGCAAGATCCTGCGACGGGAACTGCGCGACCGCGGCTGAAAACAGTCGGACGGTCGTACAGCTGGTCGCAGTGACCAGGCAGGAATGAGGAAGGGAAGGTCATCGCCATGGCGGCCAGGACCACGGAGCCCGCAGTCACGCACGAAGCCCCGGTACCGCAGCGGCTGCTGGCCGTCGCCACCCGGCTGTTCGCCGAGCGCGGCTACGACCGCACCTCCGTCCAGGAGATCGTCGAAGCGGCCGGAGTCACCAAGGGTGCGCTCTACCACTACTTCGGCTCCAAGGACGATCTGCTGCACGAGGTGTACGCGCGGATGCTGCGTCTGCAGCAGCAGCGGCTCGACGCGGTGGCCGATTCCGACGCGCCCGTCGAGGAGCGGCTGCGGGCGGCGGCCGCCGACGTGGTCGTCACCACCATCGAGAACCTCGACGACGCGATGATCTTCTTCCGGTCGATGCACCAGCTCAGTCCCGAGAAGTTCAAGCAGGTACGGGCGGAGCGGCGGCGCTACCACGAGCGCTTCCGGGCACTGGTCGAGGAGGGGCAGCGCACGGGCGTGTTCTCCAGCGCCACCCCCGCCGACCTGGTGGTGGACTACCACTTCGGGTCCGTGCACCACCTGTCCACCTGGTACCGGGCGGACGGTCCCCTCACGCCCCAGCAGGTCGCTGATCACCTCGCCGACCTGCTGCTGCGCGCCCTGCGCCCCTGACCGGCCGCCTGCCCCAGCATGGGGTCGTCGGCCCGCCTGAGCCGCCCGAGCCGCCCGAGCCGCTTGAGCCGCCGGGCGGACGGGCGGACGGCCGC
>NZ_JBSGZI010000039.1:0-64343 GCF_053610945.1 Streptomyces sp. NPDC054849 | reverse complement strand
TGTGGGTGGCCGCGCAGACCAGCCCCCATAACCGTGAGCTGGGGTACACGGATTGGCCGGCGCTCGAGTTTATGAACGCGCTCCGAGGGCGGGGGGCGCGGCGCGGGGGGGCGCCGCGCCGGGCTCCGGTCCCCGTGAAGGCGGCCGCGCCGTGGCCGTGCGGCTCGCCCTGATGGCGGTGCCCCTCGTCTTCTTCGGGCTGTCCTTCGCCTATCCCGTCGCCGCGATCGTCGGGCGCGGCCTGCGGACCGACGGCGGGTGGCAGTTCGGCCGCTTCGGCGAGGTGCTGGCCCGGCCCGACATCGCCGACGTGCTGTGGTTCACCACGTGGCAGGCGCTCGCCTCCACCACGCTCACGCTGCTGATCGCGCTCCCCGGCGCGTACGTCTTCGCGCGCTTCGAGTTCCCCGGCAAGCAGCTGCTGCGGGCCGTGGTCACCGTTCCGTTCGTGCTGCCGACCGTGGTGGTCGGCACCGCCTTCCTCGCCCTGCTCGGACGCGGCGGGCTGATGGACGAACGGCTGGGCGTCCGCCTCGACACCACCGTCTGGGCGATCCTGCTCGCCCACGTCTTCTTCAACTACGCCGTCGTCGTCCGCACCGTCGGCGGGCTGTGGGCCCAGCTGGATCCGCGCCAGGAGGAGGCCGCACGGGTGCTGGGCGCCGGGCGGTTCGCGGCCTGGCGGCGGGTGACGCTGCCCGCGCTGGCCCCGTCGGTGGCCGCCGCCTCGCTGATGGTGTTCCTGTTCACCTTCAGCTCCTTCGGCGTCGTACTGATCCTCGGCGGGCCCGCGTACTCCACTCTGGAGGTGGAGGTCTACCGGCAGACCGCGCAGCTCCTGGACCTGCCGACGGCCGCCGTACTGACGATGGTGCAGTTCGCCGCGCTCGGCGGGATCCTCGGCGTGCACGCCTGGACGGTCCGCAAGCGCGAGACCGCGCTGCGACTGGTGGATCCGGGCCGCACCGCGCACCGGCCGCGCGGCTGGGCGCAGCGCACGCTGCTGGGCGGGGTGCTGCTGACCGTGGCGCTGCTGATCGTGGCGCCGCTGGGCGTGCTGGTCGAGCGGTCCTTCGACGCCCCGGGCGGATACGGATTCGGCTTCTACCGGGCGCTGCAGGACGCCGGCGCCGGCGGCGGGACCTTCCTGGTGCCGCCGGTGGAGGCGATCTGGAACTCCCTGCAGTTCGCGCTCGCCGCCACCGCGATCGCCCTGGTCGTCGGGGGACTGGCGGCCGCGGCCCTGACCCGGCGCGACGGCGCCTTCGTACGCGGCTTCGACGCGATGCTGATGCTTCCGCTGGGGGTGTCCGCCGTGACGGTCGGCTTCGGATTCCTGATCACCCTGGACGAGCCGCCGCTGGACCTGCGGACCTCGTGGATCCTGGTGCCGCTGGCGCAGGCCCTGGTGGGCGTGCCCTTCGTCGTACGGACCATGCTGCCGGTGCTGCGCGCCGTGGACGGGCGGCTGCGGGAGGCGGCCGCGGTGCTCGGCGCATCGCCGCTGCGGGCCTGGCGAGAGGTGGACCTCCCGCTGGTGCGGCGGGCGCTGCTGATCGCGGCCGGGTTCGCCTTCGCGGTCTCGCTGGGGGAGTTCGGCGCGACCGTCTTCATCGCCCGGCCGGACCAGCCGACGCTGCCGGTGGCCGTGGCCCGGCTGCTGGGACGGGCAGGTGAGCTGAACTACGGGCAGGCGATGGCCCTGAGCACGATTCTGATGCTGGTATGCGCGGTGTCCCTGCTGGTGCTGGAGCGACTGCGACCCGACAAGACCTCCGGAGAGTTCTGATGGCACTGCTTCAGCTGGAAGGGGTGTCGGTCCGCTTCGGTGAGCGCGCGGCCGTGGACTCCGTGGATCTGGACGTCGCCGAGCACGAGATCGTCTGCGTGCTGGGGCCGAGCGGCAGCGGCAAGTCCACCCTGCTGAGGGTGGTCGCCGGCCTGCAGCATGTGTCCGCGGGCCGGGTCCTGCTGGGCGGCTCCGACCAGGCCGGGGTGCCCGTGCACCGGAGAGGCGTGGGTCTGATGTTCCAGGACCACCAGCTCTTCCCGCACCGCGACGTCGGCGCGAACGTCTCCTTCGGGCTGCGGATGCGGGGGGCCGGGCGGGCCTCCTCCACGGCCCGGGTCGCGGAACTGCTGGAACTGGTCGGGCTCCCCGGCGCCCAGGGCCGGGCGGTGGCCTCCCTGTCGGGCGGCGAGCAGCAGCGGGTCGCGCTGGCCCGGGCGCTGGCGCCCTCACCGCGGCTGCTGATGCTCGACGAACCGCTGGGCCAGCTCGACCGGGTGCTGCGGGAGCGGCTCGTGGTGGAGCTGCGGGCGCTGTTCTCCCGGCTGGGGACGACGGTGCTGGCGGTCACGCACGACCAGGGCGAGGCCTTCGCCCTGGCCGACCGGGTGGTGGTGATGCGGGACGGCCGGATCGCGCAGGCCGGGACTCCGCTGGAGGTGTGGCAGCGGCCCGCGTCGGAGTTCGTGGCGCGGTTCCTCGGCTTCGAGAACGTGGTCCCCGCCGTGGTCGCGGGCGCCGTGGCCGGGACGCCGTGGGGCAAGATCCAGGTCCCGGCCGGGTCTCCCGAAGGAGAGCGGCGGCTGCTGATCCGCCCGGCGGGCGTCGTGCTCCGCGCGGCGGGCCTGCCGTGCGAGGTGGTGTCCCGCACCTTCCGCGGGACACACGTGGCGCTGCTGCTGCGGCCGGAGTCGGGGCCGGTACTGGAGGCGGAGTGCGGGCTGGCGGGCGCTCCGGCCGTGGGCGAGCGGGTCGCGGTGACCTTCAGCCCCGCCGAGGTGGTGGTCCTCCCCTCGGAGGCCGCGCAGGGAGCGCAGGCTCAGAACGCCTAGGCGGCCTGGGGGAGGATGCCGTCGCAGGCGATCGGCAGGTGCCGGGGGCCGCGCAGCACCGCGTTCTGGCGGTAGGGAGGCGGGTCCTCCAGCAACCGGGGGTTCACCAGCCGGCGGGCCAGCTCGCTCAGCGCCAGCTGCGCCTCCTGCCGGGCCAGCGGAGCCCCGAAGCAGCTGTGGATGCCGCTGCCGAGCCCGAGGTGCTGGATGTCCCCCCGGTCGGGGTCGAAGCGGTCCGGGTTCTCGAACCGCTTCGGGTCACGGTTCCCGGAGGCCAGGATCAGCCACAGGGACGCGCCCTTCGGGATGGTGACACCGGCGACCTCGATGTCGGAGAGGGTGGTGCGCTGGGGCAGCAGCTGCACGGGCGGCTCGTACCGCAGCAGCTCCTCGACGATGGTGACGGACAGAGCGGGTTCGTCGCGCAGTCGCCGGAGGACGTCCGGGTGGCGCAGCAGGGTCAGCATGCCGTTGGTGATGAGGTTGACCGTGGTCTCGTGACCCGCGATCAGCAGCAGCGCGGAGGTGCTGAGCGCCTCCATGGTGGTCATGGCGCCGTCCGGGCCGTCCGCGGTCGCCAGCTGGGACAGCATGTCGTCGCCGGGGTTCTTGCGCCGCTCCTCGATCAGCCCGGCCAGATACATGCCCAGTTCCATGCGGGCGTCCATGGCCCCCTTGCCGTGCTGGGTCGGGTCCGCGTCCGGGTCGGGGTCCAGGCTGGCGGCGAGGGCCTCCGCCCAGACGTGGAAGCGCGGCTCGTCCTCGTGGGGCACCCCGAGCAGCCGGCAGATGACCGTGACCGGGAAGGGGTACGCGAACTGGTCGACCAGGTCGACCCGGTCCAGATCGCCGTGGGTGGCGATGCCGTCGATGAGTCGGGAGACGAGCCCGCCGAGCTCCTCGCGCATGTCGTGCACCCGGTGGGGGGCGTGGGGCGGCCCGAACGGGCGGTTCGTCATCCGCCGCAAGCGGTCGTGGTCCGGCGGGTCGAGCTTGAGGAAGGACGGAGGCAGGGTCGCCCCCTCGTCCTCGGCCTGGCCCAGCGGATCGTCCCCGGTCGCCTTCAGATTGCGGGAGTCGGAACTGATCCGCGGGTCGTGCAGGAGGCTCTGGATCTCGTAGTACGTGCTGACGACGTACGGGCCGTCTCCGTCGTGGGACACCGGGGTTTTGCGGAGTTCCTCGTACAGCGGGTACGGATTCGCGCGGTTCGCGTAGTCGATGATCTCCCGCAGAAGGGCTTGGGTCATGACGGGTCCTCGTGATCCTCGGGGGAGGGCGGGGTGCGGTCGCGGGTCGCGGATAGCGGGTCGGCCGGTCGCGGTGGTTCGCGGCGGGGTCAGTTGCGCGCGGGGGTGAAGGTCAGCTTCCGGTCGGCCGGCGAGTAGCCGCTGAGGGTGATGGTCGGCCCATGGGTCGGCACCGAGGGGTCGGGGAAGTCCGCCGGCATCGGCTTGTTCCCCTCCGGCCTGCGGTCCACCGTGGAGAACGGCGGCGGGAACGGCGCGGTGCTCTCGATCTGGTGCTCGTAGAACGGGAGCCAGCGGCAGTTGTCGAAGGTGACGGCGGCGATCACCCGTCCCTGGTACCCGTACACGGCCGCGAACCGGCGCTCCGCGAGCGAGCCCTGCGTGACGAGGATCTCGGTCCCCATCGGCGGCACACCGACCGACTTGATGTTAACGCCGAACTGGGAGGACCAGAAGGCCGGTACCCACAGGTGGGGGCGGCGGTCCGCGCTCTCGCTGAGCATGTTGTGGGCGGCGGTGTCGGCCTGGGCGACGGCGTTGCCCCAGTGCTCCAGGGAGAGGAACTGGTAGCCGAACAGGGCGTGTGGGGAACGGGCCACGTCACCCGCCACGTAGATGTCGTCGGTGACGATGCCCCGGATGTCGAAGGCCCGGCAGCCCGCGTCACACGCGATGCCGCGGGGTCCCGCACCCAGTCCGGATCCGGTGAGCCATTCGGTGTTGCGCTGCGCGCCCAGCGAGACGACCACCACGTCGGCCTCCACGGTGGAGCCGTCGGACAGGTGGGCGGCGCGGACCCGGCCGGTGGGGTCGCCCTCCAGCGCGGTGACCATGACCCCCGTGCGCAGGTCGACGCCGTGCTCCCGGTGCATGTCGGCCGCGACCTCGCCGATGACCCCGCCGAGCGCGCCGACCAGCGGCGCCGCACCCCGTTCGGCGACGGTGACGTCCAGGCCGCGTTCCCGGCAGGCGGACGCGATCTCGGACCCGGTGAATCCGGCTCCGATGACGAGCACGCGGCGAGGACCGGCGGCCAGGGCCCGTTGCAGTCCTTCGCCGTCGTCGCGGGTGCGCAGCACGAAGACTCCCTCGAGGGCGCCCTCCTCCTCATTGGGCCAAGGCCGCGCGCGGACGCCGGTGGCGATCAGGAGCCGGTCGTACTCGACCTCGTCGCCGTTGCCGAGCCTGACGCGGCGGGCGGCCATGTCCAGGCCCGTGGCGGGGACCCCGAGGCGCCAGTCGGCGTCGATCGCCCGGCGGCGGGGGAGCGCCGTGTGATCCGCGACGGCATGGCCCAGCAGGACCTGCTTGGACAGCGGGGGCCGGTCGTACGGCTCGTACGGTTCGTCGCCGATCATCGTGAGGGAACCGGCGAAGCCCTTCTCCCGCATGGTCTCGGCGGCCCGCAGACCCGCCAGCGAAGCGCCGACGACGACGATGCGGCCCTCGCGCTTGAGGTGCTCCAGGGCCCCGTCGTATCTCCCTTCACCGGTCACCGCGCGCCTCCGGAACCGGCGCCGGCCACGGAATCCGGGGCCACCATGTCCGCCATGTCCTCGTCCGTGATTTCCAGGAGGATCGCGCCGACCGGACAGGCGGCCACGGCGCGGGCGACGTTCTCGCGCTGCTCGGCGGCGGCCTGCGGGTTGTAGAGGAGCGACTCGTCGCCGTGCATGGCGAAGACGTCGGGAGCGAGGAAGGCGCACTGGGCGTATCCCTGGCAGCGGTTGAGGTCGACGACAAGCCTCATGACGGATCTGCCTTTCCCTCGGCGGTTCATCCCCGTCACCCCCTGGACCCCCGTTCCGCACCCCGGGGCACCCTTCCCACCAGCATGCATGCGGTGCCGGGAGGTCGCCTGCCGGAGTGTCGGCCTGCAGGTCAGGCGGGGCCGGGAAGGTCGGAGCGGCCCGCTGGGGCGGTGTCGCGCCGGGCGCGCAGGATGTACGCGCTGAGGATGAGGGCCCAGGCCGGGAACAGCAGCTCGGACCAGGGCACGCCGGAACCCACCACGATCAGGACCAGGCCCACCAGGGTTCCCAGCAGGGCCAGCGGCCGTGGGAAGACGCCGAGCATCCGCCCGATGGTCGAGGTCGCGAGGACGAAGACGGCCGCCACCCGCATCGCGTACGTCGACAGGAGAGTGTAGGCGTAGTGCCGGCCGAAATCGGAGGGTGTGTCCTCGGCCAGCACGGTGCCCGCCGCCGCGGCGGCGGCGAACAGGGTGGCCACGAAGACGAAGCCGCTGCCGAGGAACACGGTGGCCACGAACCGGTCCTCGGCCTCACCCGTGTGGGCGCGTAGGGCGCCCATGAACCAGAGGAAGAAGATGCCCGCGAAAGGCACGATCTCGAGTGCCACGCGGACCGCCCAGCGCCGGTCCGCCGCGATGGGCGCGTCGGCGGCGTCGGCGGACGGGACGGCGATCCGGATCAGGACGATCGCCGCCCCGAGCAGCAGGGCGAAGGCGACTCCGGCCATACCGGCCGCTCTCGGTGTCTTCAGCCGATTGGTCGTGGGTTCCATGAACCCCTCGCTCTCTCCCCCGGTCCAGCAAGCGGCAGCCGCCGCCGCGCCACCACCGGGGGACGGCCGACCGGGTGATGCCGCCCGGCCGGCCGGTGGGTCAGCCGACCGGCTCCGGCACCGGGGCCGCGGCCCCCTCGTCGGCGCCGTCGTGCTTGCCGTACCAGGCGACGGCCACCGCGCCGGCGACGGCCAGGACGAAGCCGAGGACCGCCAGCCAGGCCAGGCCCGGGCGGGACGCGTCACCGAGCCACAGCACCCCGATCGCGCCCGGCAGGACCGTCTCACCGACGACCAGGGCGGCCGTGGCGCCGTTCACCGAGCCGATCTGCAGGGCGACGGTGTGCAGGTACATGCCGCCGAAGCCGGCCACGAGGATGGCGTAGAGGGCCGGGTCGGTGAGGAAGGTGCCGAGGTCGAACGGGTCGACGCCGTCCAGGATCCGGACGCCGACGCCGAGCGCGCCGAAGCCCAGCCCCGACAGCAGGCCCGCCAGGATCGCGGCCCCGCCGCCGAGGAGCCGTACGGCCACGGTCCCGCCCACCATCAGCAGCAGGGTGATCCCGAGCAGCCACCAGTGCGTGGACATCGGCGCGTGGTGGCCGCCCTCGTGGCCCGCGGCCGTCGCCAGCAGCACCAGCGCGGTGCAGACGACCCCGATCGAGGTCCACTCCTTGCGGCTCAGCCGGATGCCCAGCATCTTCACGCTCAGCACGGCCGTGATCACCAGGTTGGCGCTGATCACCGTCTGGGAGAGGAACAGGGGAAGGAGGCGGGCGGCCAGGGCGCCGAGGCCGAAGCCCACGAAGTCCAGGATCGTGCCGACGATGAATTCCCAGGTCATCGCCGCTTTCGCAGTGGACGACAGATTGGGGCCGCCGTGGGCGGTCACCCCGGCGGCGGTCGGGGACATCCGGGCGGCGCGGCGCGATCCGACTGCTTGCAGCACGGATCCCGTGCCGTAGCAGATGGACGCCGCGACAGCGGTCAGCAGGCCTATGAGCACCAAGGGCTCCGTTCACGTCTGGCAGGTTGTGCGGTACCTCTGCCAGACGTGAGAAACGGCCGGGAAGTTGCTTCGGGAGCTCAGCTCATTGACGCGAGGACGTCCGGGACCTCGTCCACCGTGTCCACGAGCGCGATCCGGGACTCCATCGCACGGCCGCGGGCCAGTGCCTGGAGCAGGGGCCACGCGGGGAGGTGCTCGGTCCAGTGGGTGCGGCCGACCAGGATCATCGGCGCCGGCTCGCCCCGGGATCCGTAGTAGTTCGGGGTCCCGTTGTCGAAGATCTCCTGGACCGTGCCCGCCGCGCCGGGCAGAAAGACCACCCCCGCGGTGGACCGGGCCAGCAGCCCGTCCTCCCGGGTCGCGTTCGCGAAGAACTTCGCGACATGACCGGCGAAGGCGTTGGGCGGCTCGTGCCCGTAGAACCAGGTCGGGATGCCCACCGAGTCGCCGCCGCCGGGCCAGCGGTCCCGTACGGCGAAGGCCGCGTGCGCCCAGTCGGACACGGAGGGTGTGAAGGACGGGGCCTTGGCCAGCAGCTCCAGCGCCTCCGCGAGGGCCTCGTCGGGGGCCGGGGCCAGGTAGGCGCCGAGGTTGG
Organism: Streptomyces sp. NPDC054849; assembly: GCF_053610945.1. Taxonomy (NCBI): domain Bacteria; kingdom Bacillati; phylum Actinomycetota; class Actinomycetes; order Kitasatosporales; family Streptomycetaceae; genus Streptomyces; species Streptomyces sp. NPDC054849. Next base: position 56,122 of record NZ_JBSGZI010000039.1, on the reverse strand, counting down.
CGGCCTCCATCGCGCCGGGGCCGCCGCCGGTGGCCACCGTCAGCCCGGACCGGGTCAGTGCCCGGCCCAGCTCCGCCGCGCCGCGGTAGTCCGTTCCGCCGCGGGCCATGGCGTGGCCGCCCATCACGCCGACGACGCGGGCACCGGCGAGGTGCTCGTCGAGGGCGTCGGACATGGCGTCGTCGTGGATCGAGCGGAGCATCGAAGAGAAGACGTCACCGTCGGCCCTCGTCTCCTGCAACCACGCGTACGACTCGGCGTCCGGGGTGGCCTCGTACCCGTCGGGCAGCCCGGCGAAGAGCTCCTCGGGCGTGTAGAGCAGCCCCCGGTACGGGTTGAACGGCAGGTCGGGCACCGGCGGGAAGACCAGCGCGCCGTCGGCGCGGACCTTCACCGAGGCGTCGGGCTCCATCGGGCAGCCCAGGAACACGGCCGCCGAGGTGTCCGCGGCCAGCAGGGCGAAGGTCCGCTCCAGCAGGTTCACCGACTGGATCCGGTAGCCGCTGAGCGAGCCGCGTGCCACGACCTGGTCGAATTCGGCGAGCGTCTCGATCTCTATGTCTGGGTTGACCATTCGGCCCACCCTAAGGGCTGCCCGCGTCAGCGGGTCAGTGCCAGCGACGTCAGCTGCGCCACACCCCAGCTGAGCGGTACGCACACGGCGAAGAGGGCGGTGGCCCGCAGACTCGCCGCCGTACGCAGCACCTTGGCGGGAGCGCCCATGTCGAGCAGGGCCTCGCGTTCGGCGGCCCGGCTCTGGCGCGCCTCCACCGCGGATGTGAGAAGGGTCGCGGCGGCGCACACGGCCACCAGCGCGGCGGCCGGCCCGGTCAGCGGGCCCAGCGGCGCGACGAGCAGCCCGGCCCGGTCGCGCAGGGCGAGGGCGGTGAGGGCGCCCGCGCCGACCGAGCACAGCACGCCCAGCGGCGGGCCGATCCGGGGCGCCTCCTCCTGGAGGGCACGCCCGGCCAGCAGCCGGAGCGCGCCCGGGCGTACGGCCTGGACCAGGCTCCCGCAGGCGTAGGCGAGGCCCGGTCCGGCGAGGGCCAGCCCGACCGCGGTCAGCGACCAGCCGACGAGCATCCCGGCGCCGTTGCGGCCCGTGGAGGCCAGGACGGCGAGCCCGCAGGCCGTCAGTGTGATGCCCCAGGGCAGGCCGGTCTGCGGGGCCAGCGGTGGGTGCGGTCGCAGGGCGAGGACGGTGGCGGCCGAGGCGGTCAGCGGGAGCAGGATCAGAAGGGTGAGGGCGGCGGCCATGGGCAGCGGCTGCCCGGCGTGGAGCAGTCCGGCCCCGGCCCCGTCGAAGGGCATCCCGGCCAGGTCGCCGCGCAGGTGGAGGAAGGCGGCCAGGGCGACGGCGCTGCCGAGCGTGCATGCGACGGCGGTGGAGACCGAGGCGACCAGGACGAGCCGTAGAGGTCCCAGTCCGGCGGCGTCCAGGCCTTCGCGGGGACGGGTCGCGGGATCGGCCCGGGCCACCGCGACGGCGAAGTGGACGGTGACCGCCAGCGGAATCAGGGCCCACAACAGGCGGGGGAACGATCCGGCGGGCCGGGCGACGGCGCCCGCGAGTACGGAGAGCAGCAGGAAGCCGGTCGCGGCCGAGGCGGCCGCGACGAGGAGCCGCCGCAGCTGGACGACCGGCCGGGAACCGCGGGCTAGGCGGAGAGCGAGCACGCGGCCTGGCCCTCCTGGGTGTCGGAGACGGGGGAGGAGGCGACCGCGGCCCCCGCGAGGCGGCCGTCGATCAGGGCCAGGCGGCGGTCCGCGACGGCTGCGGTGGACTCTTCGTGGGTGGTCAGCAGCACGGTGACGTCGTGGGAGCGGGCGGCGGTGGTCAGTGCCCGGAGCAGCAGGGCCCGGTCGGCCCGGTGCAGAGGAGCCGTGGGGTCGTCGGCGAAGATCACCGCGGGCTCGTTGACCAGCGCCCGGGCCAGGGCGACCCGCTGGGACTCGCCGCGGGTCAGGGCGGCGGGCCGTTTACGGGCGAGCCCGCCGATGTCGAGGCGGTCCAGGCATGCGCAGGCGGCGTGCTTGGCGCTTCGGTGGGAGGCGCCGGCGAGCAGCAGCGGCAGGGCCGCGTTCTCCCAGGCCTTCAGCTCGGGCAGCAGCTGCGGCTCGGGGCCGATCCAGCCGAACCGGTCGCGGCGCAGCCGTTCGCGGGCCAGGGTGCCCATGGTGTGGATGGGGACGCTGTTGAACCAGACTTCGCCCTGCTCGGGCCGGAGCTGTCCGGACAGGCAGCGGAGCAGGGTGGTCTTGCCGCTGCCGCGGGGACCGGTCAGGGCCAGGATCTCGCCCTGCCGGACGCCGACGGAAACCCCGACGAGGCCGGGGGAACCGTTGTGGGAGTACTGAAGAGACCGTGCCCACAGGACGTCATTGTCAGGCGGGGCATTGTCCGGTGGAGCCACCATGGCGTACACCTCCGTCCGGGGGAACGAAGCGGAGCCCGCTGAAGTCACTGGCGCCGCACTGAGATGTAAAGAGATGAACCGCTTGGATGGTGACAGCACACGGCCCGGACCACCGCGTTCTCACTCGAACGGAGGATCCGGGCCGTGGGGGTCGGACTAACCGGGGGGCCGGATGCCGGACTTACAGCTTCGTCCAGGCCTCGGTGAGCACCGAGCGCAGGATGCCTTCGATCTCGTCGAAGGTGCCCTGGTCCGCGATCAGCGGCGGCGCGAGCTGGATGACCGGGTCACCGCGGTCGTCGGCGCGGCAGTACAGGCCGGCGTCGAAGAGGGCCTTGGAGAGGAAGCCGTAGAGCACGCGCTCCGTCTCCTCGTCCGTGAAGGACTCCTTCGTGACCTTGTCCTTGACGAGCTCGATGCCGTAGAAGTAGCCGTTGCCGCGGACGTCGCCGACGATCGGCAGGTCGTGCAGCTTCTCCAGCGTCGAGCGGAAGGCGTCCTCGTTGTTCAGCACGTGCTGATTGAGGCCTTCCTTGTCGAAGATGTCGAGGTTGGCGATCGCCACCGCCGAGGACACCGGGTGTCCGCCGAAGGTGTAGCCGTGCAGGAAGGTGTTCTCACCCTTGTAGAACGGCTCCGCGATGCGGTCCGAGACGATGCAGGCGCCGATCGGGGAGTAACCCGAGGTCATGCCCTTGGCGCAGGTGATCATGTCCGGCACGTAACCGAACTTGTCACAGGCGAACATCGTGCCGAGACGGCCGAACGCACAGATGGTCTCGTCGGAGACGAGCAGCACGTCGTACTGGTCGCAGATCTCGCGGACCCGCTGGAAGTACCCGGGCGGCGGCGGGAAGCAGCCGCCGGCGTTCTGCACCGGCTCCAGGAAGACGGCTGCGACGGTGTCGGCGCCCTCGAAGAGGATCTCCTGCTCGATCTGGTCGGCGCACCAGCGGCCGAAGGCCTCGGGATCGTCGCCGTAGATCGGGGCGCGGTAGATGTTGGTGTTCGGCACCTTGTGCGCGCCGGGGACCAGCGGCTCGAAGGGGGCCTTCAGGGCCGGCAGACCCGTGATGGACAGGGCGCCCTGCGGGGTGCCGTGGTAGGCGACCGCACGCGAGATGACCTTGTACTTGGTGTGCTTGCCCTGCAGCTTGAAGAACTGCTTGGCGAGCTTCCACGCGGTCTCGACGGCCTCGCCGCCACCCGTGGTGAAGAAGACCTTGTTCAGATCGCCCGGGGCGTAGTCCGCGAGGCGCTCGGCGAGCTCCACGGCCTTGGGGTGGGCGTATGACCAGACCGGGAAGAAGGCGAGCTGCTGAGCCTGCTTGTAGGCGACCTCGGCCAGTTCCTTGCGGCCGTGACCGGCGTTGACCACGAACAGTCCGGCGAGACCGTCGAGGTAGCGCTTGCCCTTGTCGTCGAAGATGTAAGCGCCCTCACCACGCACGATGGTGGGGACGGGTGCGTTCTCGTACGACGACATGCGGGTGAAGTGCATCCACAGGTGGTCGTATGCGGTCTTGGAGAGGTCCTGGCTCACGGGCTATCGAGTTCCCCACATGTAGGTCTGCTTCTTCAGCTTCAGATAAACGAAGCTTTCGGTTGATCGCACGCCGGGGAGCGTGCGGATCTTCTTGTTGATCGTTTCGAGCAAGTGGTCGTCGTCCTCACAGACGATCTCCACCATCAGGTCGAACGACCCTGCGGTCATCACCACGTACTCGCACTCCGCCATCGCGGTCAGTGCATCGGCCACCGGGTCGAGGTCGCCCTCGACGTTGATGCCGACCATGGCCTGGCGCCGCAGGCCCACGGTGAGCGGGTCGGTGACGGCGACGATCTGCATGACGCCCTGGTCGAGCAGCTTCTGGACGCGCTGTCGCACGGCCGCCTCGGACAGGCCTACGGCCTTGCCGATCGACGCATAGGGACGGCGACCGTCCTCCTGCAGTTGCTCGATGATCGCCAGGGACACAGCATCGACCGAAGGGGACGGTTGTCTGTTCCTGGAATCTGCGCTTCGACTGACCACGACCTCACTGTGCACGAGGGTCGTCTGTTCCGCAAGGCCGAATCAATGAAATCCGTTGTTTGTGGACTCAGATCTCACTGATTTCGTAGGTGGTGGCGTCCGGGTCTGTCGAAAGCCTCCGCCGAGCGGCTAGGCTTGGTAATCGTCTCAATCGTTGGACATGTGATCAGGAGTGTGGCTGTAGTGACCACCGAACTGCGTCGTCTGCGCAACTACATCGGCGGGGAGTTCAAGGACGCCGCCGACGGGCGGACCACCGAGGTGGTCAACCCGGCCACCGGCGAGGTGTACGCCACCGCCCCCCTTTCGGGCCAGGCCGACGTCGATGCCGCCATGGCCGCCGCCGCGGCCGCCTTCCCCGGCTGGCGCGACACCACCCCCGCGGAGCGCCAGAAGGCGCTGCTGAAGATCGCGGACGCCTTTGAGGCGCGCGCGGACGAGCTCGTCGCCGCCGAGTCGGAGAACACCGGCAAGCCGCTGGGCCTCACGGCCAGCGAGGAGCTGCCGCCGATGGTGGACCAGATCCGCTTCTTCGCGGGCGCCGCCCGCCTGCTCGAGGGCCGCTCGGCCGGCGAGTACATGAACGGGATGACCTCGATCATCCGCCGTGAGCCGGTCGGCGTCTGCGCCCAGGTCGCGCCGTGGAACTACCCGATGATGATGGCCGTGTGGAAGTTCGCCCCGGCCATCGCCGCGGGCAACACCGTCGTACTCAAGCCCTCGGACACCACCCCGGCCTCCACCGTCCTCATGGCGGAGATCATCGACTCGGTGCTGCCCAAGGGCGTCTTCAACGTCATCTGCGGCGACCGTGAGACCGGCAAGGCCATGGTCGAGCACTCCACCCCGGCGATGGCCTCCATCACCGGCTCGGTGCGCGCGGGCATGCAGGTCGCCGAGAGCGCCTCCAAGGACGTCAAGCGCGTTCACCTGGAGCTCGGCGGCAAGGCGCCGGTCGTGGTCTTCCAGGACGCCGACATCGCCAAGGCCGTCGAGGACATCGCGGTCGCCGGCTACTTCAACGCCGGCCAGGACTGCACCGCGGCCACCCGCGTGCTCGTGCACGAGTCGGTCCACGACGAGTTCGTGGCCGCGCTCGCCAAGGCCGCCGCCGACACCAAGACCGGCCAGCCGGACGACGAGGACGTGCTGTACGGCCCGCTGAACAACCCGAACCAGCTCAAGCAGGTCGCGGGCTTCATCGAGCGGCTCCCCGCCCACGCCAAGGTCGAGGCGGGCGGCCACCAGGTCGGCGACAAGGGCTACTTCTACGCCCCGACCGTGGTCTCCGGCCTCAAGCAGGACGACGAGATCATCCAGAACGAGGTCTTCGGCCCCGTCATCACCGTCCAGTCCTTCACAGACGAGGCCCAGGCCCTGGAGTACGCGAACGGCGTCGAGTTCGCCCTCGCCTCCTCCGTGTGGACCAAGGACCACGGCCGCGCGATGCGCATGTCCAAGAACCTCGACTTCGGCTGCGTGTGGATCAACACCCACATCCCGCTCGTCGCCGAGATGCCGCACGGCGGCTTCAAGAAGTCCGGCTACGGCAAGGACCTCTCCGCCTACGGCTTCGAGGACTACACGCGCATCAAGCACGTGATGACCTCGCTCGACGGCTGATCGGTCGCATCGATCACAGCACAGCGTTGAAGGGGCGGGCGGTAGACAACATGTCTATTGCCCGCCCTTCGGCGTTCACCGAGGCTGTGGCCATGCCTGAACTCGCCTTCTCCCGCCGTTCCGCGCTGTACGGCCTCGGTGCCGCGGGCCTGTCGGCCGCCCTCGCCGGCTGCGGCGTGCCGGCCGCCTATGTCCCCGAGGGACGGCGTGGGGGTTTGGACCTCTCCGAGGGGGACCGCAGCGTCGCCTTCTCCAACTGGCCGCTGTACATCGACACCGACGACGAGGACGAGGAGCGCCGCCCGACGCTGGAGGCCTTCTCCGAACGGACCGGCATCGAGGTGCGGTACACGGAGGAGATCAACGACAACGACGAGTTCTTCGGCAAGGTCGGCCCGGCCCTGATGAACCGCCAGGAGACCGGCCACGACCTGGTCGTGGTCAGCGACTGGATGGCCGCCCGCTTCGTCCACCTGGGCTGGGCCCAGGCGATGGACCGGTCGGCCCAGTCCAACGTGGCCAGGTACCTCGACCCCCAGCTGCGTTCCCCCGACTTCGACCAGGGCCGGCTGTACACCGTCCCCTGGCAGTCGGGGATCACCGGGATCGCCTACAACCGCAGGGCCCTGGGCCGGGAGATCAAGTCGGTCGGGGACCTGTGGCGGCCGGACCTGGCGGGCCGGGTCACGCTCTTCTCGGGCCTTGACGAGTCCTTCGCCCTGCTGATGCAGGGCAACGGCGTGGACGTCGCCCGGTGGACCGAGACGGACTTCCACCGGATGTGCGACCAGGTCGAGCACATGGTGAGGCGGAAGCACATCCGCCGCTTCACCGGCAACGACTACACCTCCGACCTGAGCAAGGGTGACGTCCTCGCCTGCCAGGCCTACTCCGGTGACGCCATCCAGCTCCAGGCCGACAACCCGGACATCGAGTTCGTCGTCCCCGAGGAAGGGGCCGAACTCTGGGCGGAAAGCCTGCTCGTCCCCAACCTGGCGCGGCACAAAGCCAATGCCGAGGCCCTCGTCGACCACTACTACGACCCGGAGGTGGCCGCCGAGCTCGCCGCCTCCGTGAACTACGTCTGCCCGGTCCCCGCCGCCCGCGAGGTGCTGGCCGGCTCCGACGACCGGGAGACCGCCGAACTGGCCGACAACCGGCTGATCTTCCCGGACGACGAGATGCGCAAGCGGCTCGTCGTGGCCCGGGACATCTCCTCGGCCGAGCGCCGGGTCCTCGCCAAGCGATGGAACGGGATCGTCGGGCTCTGATCACGGCCGGGCCGCCCACCCGGTTGAACGCGTTCAGCAATCTGGCTGAACGTGTTCAGAAACTGGCGTACGCTTCCTTCCATGAGCGAGAGAAGCGCCCTTCAGCGGCGGATCCGTGCCTGGTTGACCCTGTTCCTCGTCTGCCTGGTGCTCAGCGGGCTCACCGCCTTCCCCCTGGTCAGCGAGCTCCGCTGGGCCAATGCCCTGGTCGACCACGAGTGGCTGCGGCGGGTGGGCGACGGACTGGACCGGGCCGATGCCGACTACCCCTTCCTCCTCTACGGAACCGACTGGCTCGCCTTCGCCCACCTCGTCATCGCGGTCTTCTTCTACGGCGTCCACCGCGACCCGGTCCGCAACATATGGATCGTCGAAGCCGGCATGATCGCCTGCGCCGGCGTGATACCGCTGGCCCTGATCTGCGGCCCGATCCGTGGCATCCCCCTCTGGTGGAGCGTCATCGACATGTCGTTCGGGGTGTTCGGGGTGATCCCCCTGCTTGTGCTCCACCGCATGATCAAGCGCCTTGAGGCGATGCCGGCTTAGCGAACGCCGCCATCACGATGCCGAGGGCCACCTTGTTCATGTCCTGGCCCTTGGCATCCGTGGCGTTCACCGAGTACACCAGCGTGCGGGAGAGGTCCCGGGTCGCGCCTATCGCCGTGTTGTAGCCGTGCCGGCCGCCCGTCTTTCCCCAGGCCACCGTCCCGTCGGGCAGAACGAGCTTCGACAGGCCGGCCGTCAGAGCGGCGGACTTGCCGCTCGTGAAGTCCTTCACCTCGGGCACCCTGAACATCTCCTCCAGCTGGGCCTTCGGCACGATCCGCCCGCTGAAGAGGGCTGTGGTGAACCGCTCCAGATCGGCCGTCGTCGAGATGATGTCGCCTGCCGCCCAGCGGTCCAAGGAGTTCCACTCGGTCACATCGCGCAGCTCCCGGGAACCGTCGGCCGTCGCCACCGCCTGGTAGCCCCGGTTGTGCGGACCGTAGATCTTCGTCTGCGTCCGAGCCGGGAACGAGGTCTGGCGCAGACCCAGCGGCCGCAGGATCCGCCGGGCGACCGCCTCCTCGTACGACGTGCCCGTCACCTTCTCGACGAGCACGCCCAGCACCGTGTAATTGATGTTCAGGTAGTGCTGGGCCGCACCGGGGGTGAACTCCGGTTTCTTCGCCAAGGCGTTGGCCAACTGATCGTGCGGGTCGGTGACATCGAAGCGGTGCTCCCACTGTGCCTCGAAGGCTTCACCCGGTCCGTCGGCCGCCGGTATGCCGCTGGTGTGGTTGAGCAACTGCCGGACGGTGACCGTGCCGTACGCCTCGGGGATGGTCCCGGGCAGGTAGTGACGCACCGGGCTGTTCAGATCCACCCGTCCCTCGGCCGCCAGCTGGAGCACCACGGCCGCGGTGAAGGTCTTGGTCACCGACCCTGCCCGGAACCGGCCCTGCTCGACGGCCTTGCGACCGGTACGGATGTCCGCGACTCCGGAACTGCCCTGCCACGTGCCGCTGGAACCGCCCACACGGACCAGCGCGGCCGTCGCGTCCTTGTGCTGCGCGCCCAGTCCGGCGATCGACTTCTCCAGCGCCACCGCGTCGGGCGGCGTGGAGACGACGGGAGCGGCGACCCCGGCCGAGGCGGGCACCGGCGCGGCGTGCGCGGCGACCGCCGGTCCTGACGCGACGCCCAGGACCAGAGCGGCGGCGATCAGCGTGCGTGTACGTGCCTTCATGATGGTGTGCTCCCCCTGTGAGACCCCGGGGCCGTGCTGCCCCGCTGACCTCAATGCTGCTGGTCGGAGGGGTGGTTGCGGATCACCAACAAGAGGGGTCTTCACCGGTACGACAACTCACCGGCGCGAGGGAGGCGACACGCCGTGCACTCACTCCCCAGAGGGAGTACCCGCCGCGATCAGGCCCGTCTCGTACGCGCAGATCACCGCCTGGATCCGTCCCCGGAGCCCCAGTTTCGCCAGCACGTTGCCCACGTGCGACTTCACCGTGTGCTCGCTCACCACCAGCGCCGCCGCGATCTCCGCGTTCGACAGTCCCCGCCCCAGAAGCACCAGCGTCTCCCGCTCCCGCGCCGTCAGCACCTGCAGCCGGTCCGCCCGAAGGAGAGGCCGCGCCGTCGCCGCCGTGTACTCCTCGATCAGCCGCCGCGCCACCGAGGGCGCCAGGAGGGACTCGCCCGCCGCAACCACCCGTACCGCGTGCACCAGGTCGTCCCGCCGCACGTCCTTCAGCAGGAACCCGCTCGCCCCCGCGTGCAGCGCCTCGTACACGTACTCGTCCGCGTCGAAGGTCGTGAGCATCACCGTCCGGCAGGCGCTCCGCTCCGAGATCGCCCGGCACGCCTCGATCCCGTCCAGCACCGGCATCCGGATGTCCAGCAGCGCCACGTCCGGAGCGAGCCGGGCCACCGCCTCCACCGCCGCAGCGCCGTCCCCCACCTCCGCCACGACCTCGATGTCCTCCTGGACGTCCAGGATCATCGCGAACCCGCTGCGCACCAGCTCCTGGTCGTCGGCCACCACCACACGGATCGTCAATTCCCCACCTCCGCCGGGGACGTTACTAGGTCCACGGCCACGCGAAACCCCCGGCCGTCCGGTCCCGGGCCCGTCCGCGCCGTCCCCCCGTGCGCGGCCGCGCGTTCACGGATGCCGATCAGGCCGTGTCCGCCTCCGGCGCCGTCCTTCGGGCCCCGTCCGTCGTCCGTGACCGTGATCGTCAGCACCTCGGGCTCATAACCGAGGCACACCGTCACCCGCCGCGCTGCAGCGTGCTTCACGGTATTCGTCAGGGCCTCCTGCACCACCCGGTAGACCGCCGTGTCCACCGCCGCGGCCAGTGGCCGGCTCTCGCCCGTCTCCTCGTACACCACCTCGGGCCCGCCGAGCCGTATCCGGTCCAGCAGCACCGGCAGCGCCGCCACGCCCGGTTGCGGCTCGCGCGGGGCCGGGCCGTCCTCCCGCAGCACCCCGAGCATCGCGCGCAGCTGGACCATCGCGTCCCGGCCGGTCTCCGATATGGCCTCGAAGGCGGCCTCGGCCCGTTCCGGAGCACGCCGTACCGCCACCGGACCGGCCTCCGCCTGCACGATCATGATGCTGACCGCATGGGAGAGGATGTCGTGCATCTCCCTTGCGATCCTGGCCCGTTCGTGTGCCACGGCCTGTTCCGCCTCGATCCGGTTCGCCCGTTCCAGCTGCGCCGCGCGGTCCTCCACGGCCGCGGTGTAGGCCTGGCGGGTGAACTGGAGCCGCCCCAGTGCGTATGCGGCGCACGCGCAGAACAGGGTGAAGGACAGCTCCCTGGCCGAACCGGCCTTCAGTCCCACCGACGCGATGATCGCCGCCACCGAGATCCCCGCGACCGCCGCCCGCACGCGCGCCGGGCACTGCAGGGCGACCGTGTAGGCGGCGATCAGCCCGGCGTACGGCAGCGGCTGACCGGGCCCGTCGAGCGTCGCCTTGTAGATGCCGCCGGCCAGCATGATCACCACCAGCACGGTGACCGGCCGGCGCCGCCGCCACACCAGTGGCACCACCGCCGCCGTGGTCATCGCGTACGACGCCCAGGTCACCGGCGGCAGCCCGGCCTCCCTCGGCAGCACGAACGGCATCGTGACGGCCAGCTGCACCAGCAGCGTCAGACCCAGGTCCACGACCCACGGATTGGCCCGGCGCAGCCGCCCGGCCAGCGCGCCCATCACCTGCCGAACTCGGCCCGTACGCTCGCCAGCGCGTCCAGCCGGTTCGTGGTGATCGCGTCGACCCCCGCCGCGATGAGCCCCTTCATCGTCCGCTTGGTGTCCGCGGTCCAGGCGGACACGAGCAGCCCGTCCCGGTGGAGGGCGTCCACCAGCTCCCGGCTCACCAGCCCGAAGCGGTAGTTGAGCCAGCGCGGCGCCACGGCGTCGATCAGCACCCGCCGCGGCGGCGACAGCGTGGTCCAGGTGAGCGCGATCGCCGCGGCCCGATCGGCGGCGCGGAGCGCGAGCATCGTGTTCGGGCCCGCGCAGTAGGACGTCCGCTCGCCCGCCCCGCACTCGCGGACCAGGCCCACGACGGTGCGTACCGCCTCGGCCGTGGCGCCCGGGAGGTCCAGCATCAGCCGTCCCGCCCCGGCCGCCGTGAGCGCGTCGCGCAGTGTGGGCACACCCCCGTGTGTCAGCTCCTTGAGCTGGGAAACAGTGACCTCGTCGAGGCGCACGTCGTATCCCCACAGCCGCTGGAGCGACTCGTCGTGGAGCAGGACCGGCACCCCGTCGCGGGTCAGCCGTACGTCGATCTCGACCACGTCCGCCCCGCGCGCGAAGGCGGAGCTGATCGAGGGCAGGGTGTTCTCACGGACACGGTAGGGATCGCCGCGGTGGCCGACGGCAGTCAGGGTGCGCATGGCCCCATTCTCACAACCGATGGGATCAACGGGGTGTCAGCGCGCCAGCCATTCGGCGGTGTACGTGTCGATCTCCGCGATGAGCTTCGCCTTGCCGGCCGGATCCAGGAAGGACGCCTCGACCGCGTTCTTGGCGAGCTGCGCGAGCCCGCGCTCGTCGAGATCGAGGAGGCGGGCGGCCACCGCGTACTCGTTGTTGAGGTCGGAGCCGAACATCGGCGGGTCGTCGCTGTTGATGGTGACGAGCACACCCGCCGCGACCATCTCCTTGACCGGGTGCAGGTCGAGGTCGGTCACCGCGCGGGTGGCGATGTTGGAGGTGGGGCAGACCTCCAGCGCGATGCGGTGCTCGGCGAGGTACGCGAGGAGCTCCGGGTCCTGGGCGGCGCTGGTGCCGTGGCCGATGCGCTCGGCCCCCAGCTCGCGGATGGCGTCCCAGACCGTCTCCGGCCCGGTGGTCTCGCCGGCGTGCGGCACGCTGTGCAGACCCGCGGCCCGCGCCGCGTCGAAGTACGGCTTGAACTGCGGGCGCGGGACGCCGATCTCGGGTCCGCCGAGGCCGAAGGAGACCAGGCCCTCGGGACGCAGGTCGACGGCGAGCCGGGCGGTCTCGGCGGCGGCTTCGAGGCCGGCCTCGCCGGGGATGTCGAAGCACCAGCGCAGGATGACGCCGAGTTCGGACTCGGCGGCCTTGCGGGCGTCCTCGATGGCCGCCATGAAGGCCTTCTCCTCGATGCCGCGGCGGGTGGAGGAGTACGGGGTGATGGTCAGCTCGGCGTAGCGGATGTTCTGCCGGGCCATGTCGCGGGCGACCTCGAAGGTCAGCAGCCGCACGTCCTCCGGGGTGCGCACCAGGTCGACGACCGACAGGTAGACCTCGATGAAGTGCGCGAAGTCGGTGAAGGTGAAGTAGTCGGCGATCGCCTCGGGGTCGCTGGGGACCTTGGAGTCGGGGTGCCGGGAGGCGAGCTCCGCCACGATGCGCGGGGATGCCGAGCCGACGTGGTGGACGTGGAGTTCGGCCTTGGGCAGCCCCGCGATGAAGGGGTGCAGGTCGGTCATGGGGGTGCCTCCGGGAGAACGCTGGTGCGGGCGGGTGGGGATTCATCGTAGGCACGCCCGTGACTGTCGGTGGCAGCGCTTAGCATGGCTGTACGAGAGGGGGGCGCCGCATGACCGAGAGCAGTCCCGAGCCGCGAGACCCGTGGGCGCCGCCGGAGCGGCCGGCGGTGGACCTGGGCAAAGCGCAGGGCGCGCACGGCGCGCCGGGCGTGTCCGTCCCGCCGTCCGTGCACGACCAGCCGACGCTCGCCGGAATGCCGGGCGATCAGCTGCCCCCCTCCGCGCAGCACCCGGCTCCGGCCCCGACCCCGGCTTCCACCACGATGCCGATGACCGGACCCCCCGCGTCCGCGGCGTACGGGTATCCGGCCCAGCCCCAGCAGAACTACGGATACCCCGGCGACGCGGGCTATCCCGGCTACTCCGGATACCCGGGGTACCCGGCCCCCGGCGCGTACCCGCCGTACGGGGCGCAGCGGAACAACGGCTTCGGCATCGCCGGGCTCGTGCTCGGCATCCTGTCGGTCGTCGGCTGCGTCACCAGCTTCATAGCGGTCGCGCTCGGGATCGGGGCGGTCGTCTTCGGCGCCCTGGGTAAGGGCAAGGCGACCCGCGGCGAGGCCGACAACGGAGGGATGGCCCTGGCCGGCATCATCCTGGGCGCCGTCGGCATCGTGCTGGGCGGCCTGATGCTTGCGATCATCTTCGGCTCATTCATGGACCAGGGGCCGATCGACGACTCCCCGTACGACAGTCCGTACGACAACTCCCGGGTCCACGAGAAGACGTGACCGAGACGGCTCCGACCGATCCTCTCGGACCGGACCGGGCGGAGCCGACCCGGTCCGAGAGCGCGGTCTAGCAGGCCCAGGGCCAGTCGGCGTTGCGGCCGGCCTCGATCAGGGACACCATCCGGAAGGCCCCGTCGGTGAGTCCGCCGAAGGTGTGCCGGTTCGCGGCGCCGGAGGGGGCGTGCCCCGCCCGGTAGCCGGCCAGGTTCCAGGTGTACACCGGCACGGTGGACGGTACCTCCGCCGTCGGATCGCCGCCGTAGCCGTACGAGGCGGCCTGCTCGTCGGTGACGATCAACACCCGGTCGTGGCCCCGGTAGTGCTTCTTCACGGCCGCGGCCGTGCAGGTGCCCCCGAGGTCGCCGAACCGCTCCAGTACCTTCAGCACGGACTCGCCCCGGGTGTAGCGGACCTCCTGGCTGGTCGTACCGAACTGCACCAGGTCCGCCTGCTCGGACCGCAGCGCCAGCGCCGTCCCGAAAACGGCCGCGGCATCCGCCCGGTTGAGCGTGGAGCGGTCCGACAGAGGGGACCACATCGACCCGGACCGGTCGACGAGGACCAGCGTCCTGCCGGGCAGCGCCGGTACGTTGGCCAGCGAGTGGCCGAGCGCCTGCTCCAGCGGGTACGCCCAGCGCAGGGAGGGTGCATGCTGATAGGCGGCCAGGTAGCGGAAGGGGAACTGCCGGGACCGGGCGACGACCTCCGGGTCGGAGATCCTTTCCGCGACCTGCGCGGCCACCGCGTCCGAGACCCCGGCCTGGTCGAAGTTGCGCAGGTTGCGCAGCAGGGCCATGGCGCCCATGGACGGGATGACCGCCTCCCATGCGGCCGCGTCCATCGGCCCCTGCAACCACCCGGCCAGCGCCTCCCAGGTCATGCCGGCCGCCGCGAGCCGCTCCGCGCCGTCCGGGGCGAGGACCACACCGCGTCGCTCGGAGACCGGCAGCTCCATCAGCGCCCGGTGGGCGGCGAGAGTGCGGTTGCCCGCCGGGACCTTCGCGCTCTGCGGGTTGTGCCTGCGGTCGAGCGCGTGGCGGAACAGCTCGCCCTGCCAGGGCTTGGCCGGGTCGGGGGAGGCGTGCACGAGGTTGAGGACGTCGCCGAAGCGGTACCCCCGTCGGCGGGAATCGGTGTCGTACTTCAGCAGCGAGGTGCCGGAGTAGAGCCGGCGCACGGCGTCGGCGATGCCGCGCTTGACGGGCTTGGGCACGCCCCGCCCGTAGGTCGCCGTCCAGTACGCCAGCAGCTCACCGGGCTCGTCCGCGCGCCGCAGTACAGAGTCCACGACCCGGCGGTTCGAAGGCCCTTCGACGGCGCCCGCGTCGAGCCGGGCCTTGACGTACTCGGCGGCGCCGACGAGCGAGGCGGTCCGCATGTTCGCGTCCCCGCGGAGCCAGCCCAGCAGACCGGCGGTCCACGCGGGGTCCTCGACGGCCAGGGTGCGCACGAGCGCGGCGAACCGGTCGTCGCGGGCCTCGCCGCTCTCGTACGCGGTGCGCTGCGTCACGAAGTTGGCGACGGAGAGCAGGAACAGCTCTGAGCGCGGGTCGCGCAGGTGGCCCGGCCCGCCCTCGTGGGTGCGGGCGTGGCCGGTCGTGCGGACGGGCGAAGTGGGCGAGGCGGGCGCCCGCTTGAGCGAACGCAGGTTGAAGCGAGTCATGTGAATCCCCCCGAATTCAAAGAAGGCGGGGGAGGCGTGACGTGCGGGACGCCCGAGATCGGAGGTCGGCGACGGACTAAGTCAGGTGCTCTGTCCAGCTGAGCTACCGGCCTGAGCCGGGCGGGATTCGAACCCGCCACCTCCTGATCCGGAAGAAGTAACCGTCGCCTGCGCACCGGGCGTCCCGCACGCGGCCTCCCGAGATCAAGGTGGCGGCGGCCTGGAGTTCTTTGTAAAAGAAGGAGCCGCAGCCTGCGCACCGGGAGGTGCGTGACGTAAGTGTCCAGAGAACAAGGCCGGCGAAACCACAAGGTGCTCTGCCAGCTGAGCTACACCGGCCTGAAGCCGGTGACGGGACTCGAACCCGCGGCCGCCCGATTATGAGTCGAAGTAGGTCTCGCCTTCGCACCTGGACGAGGATCACGTTAGGCGGCGGGCCCGGGACCCGCCACGTATTTACGCTCCGCTTCCACGTTCCGCCCGGATCTTCGCCGCCGTCAGCTGCGTCGGCACCATCACCTCGTCCTCGGTGGCGCCGCGCGACAGCGGGACCCAGATCAGGCCGACCATCCGCGGACAGTCGCACTCCAGGTCCGCGTCGACGCCGAGGACCGGCTCGCCGGGCGCGACCTCCACGCGGAAGCAGGAGGTCCAGCCCGAGGGATAGGGGGAGTCGTACGCGTACCGCACGTCCAGGGCCCGCAGGCCGACCTCTTCGGCCACCTCCCGCCGGACCGCGTCCTCGGGCTCCTCGCCCGCCTCCAGACCGCCGCCCGGGAGGGTCCAGTACTCCGGCCCGTCGTGCCGGCCTGTGGTTCCCTTCCCGCGCTCGCGCACCATCAGCACGCACCCGTCCCGGATGATCACGGCGGCGACCCGGCGCCGCTGCGTCACGCGGCGTCCTCGCGCAGCCGCTCGCGGGCCTCCATCAGGGCGAAGCCCAGCAGATTCAGCCCGCGCCAGCGCACCGGGTCCAGGGCGCGCTCGTCGTCGGCCGCCAGTCCGATGCCCCAGATCCGGTCCATCGGGCTCGCCTCGACCAGGACCCGGTCGCCGGTGCCCAGGAGATACGCGCGCAGCGCGGGGTCCGAGCCGAACTTGTGCACGCTGCCCTCCACCACCAGGGCGAACCGCTCCCGCTTCCATATCGCGTCGTCGAAGCCGCGCACGAGCCGCCCGGCGTTCTTCGCGGCCGCCGGGGTCGTCGCCTCCAGCGCGGCGCGCTCCGCCTCGGCGTCATGGAAGAGCCGCGCCTTGCCGGCCATCATCCAGTGCTCGGCCGTGGCATAACGGACGTCACCGACAGTGAATGCGGACGGCCACCACTGGCTCAGACAGCTCGGGCCGAGCTTTCCGTCCGGTCGCGGCCGGTGCCCCCAGAACGGCAGGTACTTCACCCGCTCACCGCGGCTGACCTGCTTGATCAGGTCGTCGATCATCTCCATGCACGCGAGTCTGGCAGTCGCCACTGACACTTCGTACGGGATTTTCGGTGTGCCTCGACACATGGTCGACCGATTCCGTCGCGTAATCAAAAGGCAACAACGGAATCCCTTGGCCGAGGGCACCACCTCTGTCAGGATCGGCACTCAATTCGAGCTGTAGCTCGAACTGTAGCTACGGAGAGCGTGAGAGCGTGATGGGCAACCGCTTCCAGGTCAAAGACCGCTTCGCGGACGGCGCGCAGTACATCGACGGGCAGCTGAGGCGCGGGACCTCCGGCCGGTCACACACGGTGATCGACCCGGCGACGGGGGACGAGGTCCTCACCTACGACCTCGCGAGCACCGCGGACGTCGACGAGGCCGTCGCCGCGGCCGGGCGGGCCTTCCCGGCCTGGTCCGGTGCCACCCCCGGCGAGCGCTCGGACGCCCTGCACCGGCTGGCGGCCGTACTGGCGGAGCAGTCGGAGGACTTCGCGTACGCCGAGTCCCTCCAGTGCGGCAAACCGATCAAGCTGTCCACAGAGTTCGACGTGCCGGGGACCATCGACAACACCGCCTTCTTCGCAGGAGCCGCCCGCCACCTCCAGGGGCAGGCGGCCGCCGAGTACTCCGGCGACCACACCTCGTACGTACGGCGTGAGGCCATCGGAGTCGTCGGCTCCATCGCGCCCTGGAACTATCCGCTCCAGATGGCCGCCTGGAAGATCCTCCCGGCGATCGCCGCGGGCAACACCGTCGTCCTCAAGCCGGCCGAGCTCACCCCGCTGACCTCGCTGATGTTCGCGCAGGCGGCCAAGGACGCGGGTCTGCCCGACGGTGTGATCAACATTGTCACCGGCGCCGGCCGCGAAGCCGGAGAGCACCTGGTCGGCCACCCCGACGTGGTGATGACCTCCTTCACCGGCTCCACAGCCGTCGGCAAGCGGGTCGCCGAGATCGCCACCGCCACCGTCAAGCGGCTCCACCTGGAACTCGGCGGCAAGGCCCCCTTCGTCGTCTTCGACGACGCCGACCTGGAGGCCGCCGCGCACGGCGCCGTAGCCGCCTCCCTCATCAACACCGGCCAGGACTGCACCGCCGCGACCCGCGCCTACGTCCAGCGCCCCCTCCACGACGCCTTCGTCGCCCGGGTGGCCGAGCTGATGGAGACCGTCCGCCTCGGCGACCCCTTCGCGCCCACCACCGACCTCGGTCCGCTGGTCTCCCACGCCCAGCGCGACCGGGTCGCCGGCTTCGTCGAGCGCGCCCGGGCGTACGCCACCGTCGTCACCGGCGGCGAGATCCCGGCGGGCGACCTGGCCGGGGGCGCGTACTACCGGCCCACCCTCATCGCCGGCGCCGCCCAGGACAGCGAGGTGGTCCAGTCCGAGATCTTCGGTCCGGTCCTCGTCGTCCTGCCCTTCGACACCGACGACGAGGGCATCGCACTGGCCAACGACACCCCGTACGGACTCGCGGCCTCCGCCTGGAGCCGCGACGTCTACCGCGCGAACCGCGCCACCCGCGAGATCAAGGCGGGCTGCGTCTGGATCAACGACCACATTCCGATCATCAGCGAGATGCCCCACGGGGGCTACAAGGCGAGCGGCTTCGGAAAGGACATGTCCGCCTACTCCTTCGAGGAGTACACGCAGGTCAAGCACGTGATGTATGACAACACGGCGGTAGCCGCGAAGGACTGGCACCGCACGATCTTCGGGGACCGATAGCAGACCACCGCCCGACCAGCGGTACACCTCCCGAAAGGGCACAGCGCATGGAGCAGTTCGAGCCCGACCGCCTCTCGGCGGCGCAACTCGCCGCGATGCGGCGCAGCATCACCAGTGGGCGCGGGGCCCTCACCCGACGCTCGCTGCTGCGCGCCTCCGGAGTCGGAGCGCTCACCCTCGCCGGCGTCTCCACCCTCGCCGCGTGCGGAATCCCGCCCGCCAAGCGTGAGGGGGACGCGGCCGTGGCCTCCGACGACCACTCGGCCCGGGAGAAGGAGATCAACTTCTCCAACTGGACCGAGTACATGGACACCGGCGAGGACGAGAAGACCCGTCCCACACTGGAGGAGTTCACCAAGCGGACCGGGATCAGCGTCAAGTACACCGAGGACATCAACGACAACGTCGAGTTCTTCGGCAAGATCAGGCCGCAGCTCGCCGCCGGCCAGGACACGGGCCGCGACCTGATCGTCGTCACCGACTGGCTCGCCTCCCGCATCATCCGCCTCGGCTGGGCGCAGAAGCTGGACCCTTCGCACCTGCCGCACGCCTACGCGAACCTGTCTCCGCAGTTCCGCAGCCCCGACTGGGACCCGGGCCGCGCGTACAGCTACCCCTGGACCGGCATCTCGACCGTCATCGCCTACAACACCAAGGCGACCGGCGGGAAGAAGGTCGACTCCGTCACCCAGATGCTCGACGACCCCACCCTCAAGGGCCGGGTCGGCTTCCTCACGGAGATGCGCGACAGCGTCGGCATGACCATGCTCGACCAGGGCAAGGACCCGGCGGCCTTCACCACCGCCGACTTCGACGCGGCGGTCGGCAGGCTCCAGAAGGGCGTGGACACCCACCAGATCCGCCGCTTCACGGGCAACGACTACACCTCGGACCTCGACAAGGGCGACCTCGCGGCCTGTCTGGCCTGGGCGGGCGACGTCATCCAGCTCCAGGCCGACAACCCGGACATCCAGTACGCGATACCGGCGGCCGGCTACATCACCTCCAGCGACAACCTGCTGGTCCCCGCGAAGGCCCGGCACAAGGCGAACGCGGAGAAGCTCATCGACTACTACTACGAGCTTCCGGTCGCGGCCCAGCTGGCCGCGTACATCAGCTACGTGTGCCCCGTCGAGGGGGTGCAGGACGAGCTTGCGAAGATCGACCCCGAGCTCGCGGACAACACCCTGATCGTCCCGGACAAGGCGATGACCGCCAAGTCCCACGCCTTCCGCTCCCTCAGCAGCGAGGAAGAGACGGCGTACGAGGAGAAGTTCGCCAAGCTCATCGGCGCGTAGCCACAGCGCCCGGCGCCCGGCGTCCCGTTCCGGCGCCGCGCGGCGAACCCCTCCGTTGACCTCTTCGGCCACCCAACCCCCGGGACCCCTCCATGACTGACAAGACCGCGGGCGGCGACGTCCGCCTCTCCGGGATCAGCAAGCACTACGGCACCTTCACCGCCGTGCACCCGCTGGACCTCACCATCCCCCAGGGCTCCTTCTTCGCCCTGCTCGGCGCCTCGGGCTGCGGGAAGACCACCACCCTGCGCATGATCGCCGGCCTGGAGGAACCCTCCACCGGCACGGTCCACCTCGGCGACCGGGAGGTCACCGACCTGCAGCCGTACAAGCGCCCGGTCAACACGGTCTTCCAGAGCTACGCGCTGTTCCCGCACCTGAACATCTACGAGAACGTCGCCTTCGGACTGCGCCGCCGCGGCATAAAATCCGTCAAGAAGCAGGTCGACGAGATGCTGGAGCTGGTCCAGCTCGGTCAGTTCGCCCAACGCAAGCCGCACCAGCTCTCCGGCGGCCAGCAGCAGCGCGTCGCCGTCGCCCGCGCCCTGATCAACCACCCGCAGGTGCTGCTCCTCGACGAGCCGCTCGGCGCCCTCGACCTCAAGCTGCGCCGCCAGATGCAGCTGGAGCTCAAGCGGATACAGACCGAGGTCGGCATCACCTTCGTCCACGTCACGCACGACCAGGAGGAGGCCATGACCATGGCCGACACGGTCGCCGTGATGAACGGCGGCCGCGTCGAGCAGCTGGGCGCCCCCGCAGAGCTGTACGAGAACCCGGGCACCACCTTCGTCGCCAACTTCCTCGGCACCTCGAACCTCATCGAGGCCTCGGTGGAGTCCGCCGGCGGCTCGTCCGACGACGTGGTCGTCTCCGCCTCCGGTACGACCCTGCGGCTGCCCGCGGCCCGCTGCACGACCACCCCGCGTGCGGGAGGAAAGCTCCTGGTCGGGGTGCGCCCGGAGAAGATATCCCTGGTCCACGCCGACGAGGAGCACACCATCGCGGCCGGCCGCAACAAGGTCCCCGGCCGCATCGCGGACTCCTCCTTCATCGGCGTCTCCACCCAGTACGTCATCGACAGCCGGGTCTGCCCCGAGCTGGAGGTGTACGCCCAGAACATCGAGCGGGACAGCCGCCTGGTCCCGGGCGCCGAGGTCATCCTGCACTGGAACCCGGAGCACACCTTCGGCCTCGACGCCGCTCAGGACATCGACGCGGGCATCGAGACCGTCGAGGAGAGCGCGTGACCACCACCGCCGCGCCGCCCCAGGCGCCCGTCGCGGCCGAACCCCCGGTGCACAAGCCGTCGGTGCGCAAGCGGCTGATCCCGTACTGGCTGCTGCTCCCCGGCATCCTGTGGCTGCTGGTCTTCTTCGTGCTGCCGATGGTCTACCAGGCCTCCACCTCGGTGCAGACCGGCTCCCTCGAAGAGGGCTTCGAGGTGACCTGGCACTTCCAGACCTACTGGGACGCCTTCACCGAGTACTACCCGCAGTTCCTGCGCTCCCTGCTCTACGCCGGCACCGCGACCGCGCTGTGCCTGCTGCTCGGGTACCCGCTGGCCTACCTGATCGCCTTCAAGGCGGGCCGCTGGCGGGGCCTGCTCCTCGTCCTCGTCATCGCCCCGTTCTTCACCAGCTTCCTGATCCGCACGCTGGCCTGGAAGACGATCCTGGCCGACGGCGGCCCCGTGGTCGGCCTCCTCGACACCATCGGCTTCCTGGACGTCACCAGCTGGCTCGGCATGACCGAGGGGGACCGGGTGCTGGCCACTCCGCTCGCGGTCGTCTGCGGTCTGACCTACAACTTCCTTCCCTTCATGATCCTGCCGTTGTACTCCTCGCTGGAGCGCATCGACACCCGCCTCCACGAGGCGGCCGGGGACCTGTACGCCCGCCCCGCCACGGTCTTCCGCAAGGTGACCTTCCCGCTGTCCATGCCGGGCGTGGTCTCCGGAACCCTGCTCACCTTCATTCCGGCGAGCGGCGACTACGTGAACGCCGAGCTGCTCGGGTCCACGGACACCCGGCTGATCGGCAACGTCATCCAGTCGCAGTACCTGCGGATCCTCGACTACCCGACGGCGGCCGCGCTGTCCTTCATTCTCATGGCCATCGTGCTGATCATGGTCACCATCTACATCCGCCGAGCGGGGACGGAGGACCTGGTCTGATGCGCAGTCCCCTCAGCTGGCTCCGGCGCAATCTGGTCGTCATCGCGGGCCTCTGCACGCTCGCGTACATGATCCTTCCGAACGTCGTCGTCACCGTCTTCTCCTTCAACAACCCCACCGGGCGGTTCAACTACGCCTGGCAGGAGTTCTCGCTCGACGCGTGGAAGGACCCCTGCGGGGTCGCCGACCTGTGCGGCTCCCTCTCGCTCTCGCTCCAGATCGCCCTGTGGTCCACCCTCGTGGCGACCGCCCTGGGCACCGCGATCGCCTTCGCGCTGGTGCGTTACCGCTTCCGGGCGCGCGGCGCGGTCAACTCTCTGATCTTCCTGCCCATGGCCATGCCGGAGATCGTGATGGCGGCCTCGCTGCTCGCGCTCTTCCTCAACATGGGCATCCAGCTGGGCTTCTGGACGATCCTGATCGCCCACATCATGTTCTGCCTCAGCTTCGTCGTCGCCGCCGTCAAGGCGCGCGTCCTGTCCATGGACCCGCGGCTGGAGGAGGCCGCCCGCGACCTCTACGCGGGCCCGGTGCAGACCTTCACGCGCGTGACCCTGCCCATCGCGGCGCCGGGTATCGCGGCGGGCGCACTGCTGTCCTTCGCGCTCTCCTTCGACGACTTCATCATCACCAACTTCAACTCGGGCAACACCGTCACCTTCCCCATGTTCGTGTGGGGATCGGCCCAGCGCGGTACGCCCGTGCAGATCAACGTCATCGGCACGGCCATGTTCGTCATCGCGGTGCTGGTGGTCCTCGTCGGCCAGATGGTCGGCAACCGCCGCAAGAAGGCACAACCGAAGTAGACCCCTGTAGGGAGTTGGAAGCCATGGCCCCAGTCGCCATGCGTAGTGTTGCGAAATCCCTTTCCGAAGCGAAGCCGGTCTCGTACTGGCTGGACGACCCCGGCAAGCCCGCCCCCCGGCCGACGCTGACCTCCGACGAGCGCTGCGACCTGCTGGTCATCGGCGCCGGATACAGCGGGCTGTGGACCGCGCTGATCGCCAAGGAGCGCGACCCCGAGCGGGACGTCGTAGTGATCGAGAGCAAGGAGGCGGGCTGGGCCGCCTCCGGCCGCAACGGCGGTTTCTGCGCCGCCTCGCTCACCCACGGACTCGGCAACGGGCTGGCCCGCTGGCCCGGCGAGCTGGCGCGGCTGGAGGAGCTGGGCGCCCGCAACCTCGACGCCATCGAGGAGGCCGTCGCCCGCTACGGCATCGACTGCGACTTCGAGCGGACCGGCGAGATCGACGTCGCCACCGAACCGCACCAGGTCGAGGAACTGCGCGAGCTGCACGAGGAGGCGCGGCGCCTGGGCCTGGCCGGCGGCTCCACATGGCTGGACCGCGACGCGGTGCGCGCCGAGGTCGACTCCCCGACCTTCCTCGCGGGCCTCTGGGACCGCGACGGCGTCGCCATGCTCAACCCGGCGAAGCTGGCCTGGGGCCTCAAGCAGGCCTGTCTGGACCTCGGGGTGCGCGTCTACGAGAACACCCGCGGCCTGAAGCTGGCCCCGGCCGGCGCCGGCATGACCGTGCAGACCCCCTACGGCACGATCCTCGCCCGCCGGGTCGCCCTGGGCACCAACATCTTCCCCTCGCTGGTCAGGCGGATCCGCCCGTTCACCGTCCCCGTATACGACTACGCGCTGATGAGCGAGCCGCTGGACGAGGCCCAGCTGGCCTCCATCGGCTGGAGGAACCGCCAGGGGCTGGGGGACAGCGCCAACCAGTTCCACTACTTCCGGATCACCAGGGACCACCGGATCCTGTGGGGCGGGTACGACGCGATCTACCCCTACCGGGGCAAGCTCGACTCCGAGTACGACCACCGGCCCGAGACCTACCTCAGGCTCGCGGAGCACTTCTTCTCCGCCTTCCCGCAGCTGGAGGGCCTGAAGTTCAGCCACGCCTGGGGCGGTGCGATCGACACCTGCTCGCGCTTCTCCGCCTTCTTCGGCACCGCGCACTCCGGGAAGGTGGCCTACGCGGCCGGCTACACCGGGCTCGGGGTGGGTGCGACCCGGTTCGGCGCCGAGGTCATGCTGGACCTGCTGGACGGGCTCTCCACCGAGCGCACCCGGCTGGAGATGGTGAAGTCCAAACCGATGCCCTTCCCGCCCGAGCCCTTGGCCTGGACCGGGATCGCGCTCACCAAGTGGTCGCTGGCCCGCGCGGACGCCCGCGGCGGGCACCGGAACCTGTGGCTCAGGGTGATGGACAGGCTCGGCCTCGGTTTCGACAGCTAGCGAGCCGCCCCGCCGCCCGACCGCACGCCCCCGCCGCCCCACCCCACGCCCCCGGCGCACACCGGCCCGTCACCGGGTGACCCGGTTCACGCCTACGACGGAGTAACGAAACCCGCGTCATACCCGCGCCCGGCCCCGCTCTCTCCAGGTGAGAACCCCTCACCTACAGGGAACGGAGGCCGGGCGATGACCATCCCGGGGGCCAGGACGGCAGTGGAATGGCTGGTATCGGGGGCGCCGGACCCCGGTACCAGCCGGTGGGAGTGGGAGCGCAACCCCCTCGGGGTGGTCCTGCTGCCCGCCGGCCGGTCCTGGGACGTGCTCATCCTGCCGGGGGAGCTGGGGCAGGCCACCCTCGACGTGCTCCGTCTCATCCTCGACCGGCCCGGCCCGGTGCTCGCCGACTCCGGCGCCTCCCGGCTGGGCTTCTTCGTGCCCCCGGGCACG
Organism: Streptomyces sp. NPDC054849; assembly: GCF_053610945.1. Classification (NCBI taxonomy): domain Bacteria; kingdom Bacillati; phylum Actinomycetota; class Actinomycetes; order Kitasatosporales; family Streptomycetaceae; genus Streptomyces; species Streptomyces sp. NPDC054849. The sequence goes on along the minus strand of NZ_JBSGZI010000039.1, from coordinate 31,537 downwards.
ACGTCCCGCTGGCTCGGGACGGGTGTGCGGGGAGCCGGGCGCGGGACCTGGATCGTGGTTCCGTACCCCGGCCGGGCGACCGGCGGGGCGCGCTGGCTGATGCTCCCGGACGGGCGGGGAACCCTCACCGACCCGGTGGTGCTGGAACTCGCGATGCACGAGGCGGCCGCGAGCCTGGTGGCGAAGGGGGCCGGACGTCTTGACAAGGCCATTGGTCTGGACCATCTTGGGCGCCGCTGATCCCCTCCATCCCCCCACGCACCGGAGGCAGTTGTGCGCAGAGCCTGGTCCCTCCTCGCGGCCGCCGCACTCGCGGCGGCCGGCTTCCTCGCCGCGGGCCCGCCCGCCGCGGCGGCGGACGCCGACCTGATACGCAACGGCGGCTTCGAAGCCGGCCTCGACGGCTGGAACTGTTCGGGCGGCAGCGGAGCCATCGTCACCACCCCCGTACACGGCGGTGTCTCCGCCCTCCGGGCCACCCCGGCCGGCCAGGACAACGGCCGCTGCTCCCAGAGCGTCAGCGTCAAGCCCGACGCGACCTACACGCTCGGCGCCTGGGTGCAGGGTGCGTACGTCTACCTCGGCGCGACCGGGACCGGCACCACCGACGTGTCGGCCTGGACGCAGACCCCGGGTGCGTGGAAGCAGCTGACGGCCACCTTCCGCACCGGCCCGTCGACGACCTCGGTGACCGTGTACACCCACGGCTGGTACGGCCAGCCCGCCCACTTCACCGACGACCTCACCCTGGTCGGCCCCGACCCCGGCGGCCCCGGCCAGCCCCAGCCCCCGACCGCCCCCACCGGCCTGACGGCCTCCGCGACCTCGCCGGGCTCGGTCTCCCTGGCCTGGTCGGCGGTGCCCGGGGCCACGTCGTACACCGTCCACCGGGACGGCGCGGCGCCTCTCCCCGTCACCTCCGCCGCGGCGACGGTGACCGGCCTCGCCGCGTCCACCACGTACACCTTCCGGGTCAGCGCCGTGAACGCGGCGGGCGAGTCCCCCAAGAGCACGCCCGTCTCCGCGACCACGCCCGGCGGCGGGGGCGGTGGCGGCGAGGGCCTGCCCGCGCACGCGCTGGTCGGCTACCTGCACGCGAGCTTCGCCAACGGCTCGGGCTACGTCCGGATGGCCGACGTCCCGGCCTCCTGGGACGTCGTCAACCTCGCCTTCGGCGAACCGACTTCGGTGACCTCCGGCGACATCCGCTTCCGCCTCTGCCCGGTCGCCGAGTGCCCGAACGTCGAATCCCCGGCCGAGTTCAAGGCGGCGATCAAGGCCAAGCAGGCCGCGGGCAAGAAGGTGCTGATCTCCATCGGCGGCCAGAACGGCCAGGTGCAGCTCGCGACGACGGCCGCCCGCGACGCCTTCGTCTCCTCCGTCGGCGCGATCATCGACGAGTACGGCCTCGACGGCCTCGACATCGACTTCGAGGGCCACTCCCTCTCCCTGGCCACCGGAGACACCGACTTCCGCGCCCCCACCACCCCGGTCGTCGTCAACCTGATCTCGGCCGTCAAGACCCTCAAGGCCAGGTACGGCCCGGACTTCGTCCTGACCATGGCGCCGGAGACCTTCTTCGTCCAGCTGGGCTACCAGTTCTACGGCTCCGGTCCCTGGGGCGGGCAGGACCCGCGCGCCGGGGCGTACCTCCCGGTCATCCACGCCCTGCGCGACGACCTCACGCTGCTGCACGTCCAGGACTACAACTCGGGCCCGATCATGGGCCTCGACAACCAGTACCACTCCATGGGCGGCGCCGACTTCCACATCGCCATGACCGACATGCTGCTCACGGGCTTCCCTGTCGCCGGCGACACCGCCCGCGTCTTCCCCGCCCTGCGCCCGGACCAGGTGGCCATCGGCCTTCCGGCCACGGCCAACGCGGGCAACGGCCACACCGCGCCCGCGGAGGTGAACAAGGCCCTGAACTGTCTGACGAAGAAGACCGACTGCGGGGCGTACCAGACCCACGGCACCTGGCCCGGCCTGCGCGGTCTGATGACCTGGTCGATCAACTGGGACCGCTTCGGCGGCTGGGAGTTCAGCCGTAACTTCGACGGGTACTTCGGCGGCTGACCGGCCGGCGCCGGGCGGCCAGGCCCACGCCGAGCAGCAGCGGGGTGCACAGCAGCAGACTGGCCAGTACGTCCAGCGGCCAGTGCCACCCCCGCAGGATCAGTCCGACGGCCGTCGCCCCCGTGAGTACGAGGGCGACGGCCGTCGGCCATGCACGGCGGGTGTACGGGCGCACGAGCAGGGCCGCGCCCAGATACGCGACGGCGGCCGTGGCCGTGTGGCCGGAGGGGAAGTATCCGGCGGCCCAGGGCTCCAGGGGGCCCGGCCGGGCCGTCCACTGCTTGAACGGGATGACCAGGGCCGGCACCAGGGCCATGGCCAGGGCGGCGGCGCCGGCGGCGAGGAGCCGGCCGCGCCGGGCGGCGTAGGCCATGGCCAGCGCCAGGACGGGCACGGCGACCGGGATGTTGCCGAGGTCCGACAGGCGTTCGGTGACGGAGTCCGGGACCGTGCGCACCAGCGCGCGGCTCAGTGCGTGATCCGGCGCCAGCAGGGGGCCGGAGACCAGCACCTGCCAGGTGACCACGGCGAAGAAGAGGCCGCAGACCGCGGCGATCAGGAGAGGAGTGGCCGGCCGTCCCGGAACAGGGGGGATGGTTCCGGGACGGCCGCCCGGACCGGGTTGCCGCGCGCCCCGGGGGGTTTGGGGCGGGCGGCTGTCCGATCGGTGAGGAGTGTGCGCGAACGCATGCCCAATACGGCGCTGGGGAAGCCCGGTACTGGTGTCGCCCCCGGTTTCCCGGGAACGGGGTGTCTCACTCATCTGCAGAAACCGTACGGCAGCGGAAGGGGGACCGACAGCAGGATCGCGCTCCCGCCATCGGCCCCCCACAGCTTCTTCACAGCGCCCGCGCGTTACCGCCGGTAGTGGTCGGGCGCTGCGTTCGGACGTTCTAGCCGTTCGATCAGATGGCCGCTCGGGCGACCGCTCAGATGTCCGTGCCGATGGCCGCGAACGCGGCCTCGATGAGGTCCAGGCCCTCGTTCAGCAGATCCTCCCCGATGACCAGCGGCGGGAGGAAGCGCAGCACGTTGCCGTACGTGCCACAGGTGAGGACGAGCAGGCCCTCGGCGTGGCAGGCCTTGGCGAGCGCGCCGGCCGCCTCCGGGAACGGGGTCTTGGAGACGGGGTCCTTGACCAGCTCGATCGCGATCATGGCACCGCGGCCGCGGATGTCGCCGATGATCTCGTACTTCTCCTGCATGGCCGCCAGGCGGGACTTCATGAGGGACTCGATCTTCTTCGCCGCGGCGTTGAGGTCGAGCTCCTTCATGGTCTCGATGGAGCCGAGCGCGCCGGCGCAGGCCACCGGGTTGCCGCCGTAGGTGCCGCCGAGGCCGCCCGCGTGGGCGGCGTCCATGATCTCGGCGCGGCCGGTCACGGCGGCGAGCGGCAGACCGCCCGCGATGCCCTTGGCGGTGGTGATCAGGTCCGGGACGATGCCCTCGTCCTCGCACGCGAACCACTGGCCGGTGCGGCAGAAGCCGGACTGGATCTCGTCGGCGACGAAGACGATGCCGTTCTCGTTGGCGAACTTCACGATCGCGGGCAGGAAGCCCTTGGCCGGCTCGATGAAGCCGCCCTCGCCGAGCACCGGCTCGATGATGATCGCGGCGACGTTCTCCGCGCCGATCTGCTTGGAGATCTGGTCGATCGCCTGGGCGGCGGCCTCGGGGCCGCAGTTCTCGGCGCCGGTGGGCCAGCGGTAGCCGTAGGCGACCGGGACGCGGTAGACCTCGGGGGCGAACGGACCGAAGCCCTGCTTGTACGGCATGTTCTTCGCGGTCAGCGCCATGGTGAGGTTCGTGCGGCCGTGGTAGCCGTGGTCGAAGACGACGACGGCCTGGCGCTTGGTGTACGAACGGGCGATCTTGACGGCGTTCTCGACGGCCTCGGCGCCGGAGTTGAACAGGGCCGACTTCTTCGCGTGGTCGCCCGGGGTCAGCTCGGCGAGGGCCTCGCACACCTCGACGTAGCCCTCGTACGGGGTGACCATGAAACAGGTGTGGGTGAAGTCGGCGAGCTGCGCGGACGCGCGGCGCACGACGGCCTCGGCGGAGGCGCCGACCGAGGTCACGGCGATGCCGGAGCCGAAGTCGATCAGGCGGTTGCCGTCGACGTCCTCGATGATGCCGCCGCCCGCGCGGGCCGTGAAGACGGGCAGGACGGAGCCCACGCCGCCGGCCACCGTCTGGAGGCGGCGGGCCTGCAGCTCCTGCGACTTGGGGCCGGGGATCGCGGTGACGATCTTGCGCTCCTGCGGGACAGCGGTCATAGAGGGCTCCTGGGGGGTGTTTTCGGACGCACTTGTGTCTTTGTCCGCAGGCTAGGCCCGGGAGCGGTGGTCCTGCATGCTCCGTTCGGTAGTGATCACCGCGTGTCCTTGTCCGCGACGGCCATAGGAAGGGTGCGGCGCGCATCTCGCGGATCATGGCCGGGTGCGGGTCCAAGCCCCGGGCCGGGCACTAGATTGAGCGCCGCAGCGCATGGCACGGGCAGGGGGCAGGGGTTTCATGGACACCGAAGGCACGCACGAGACGCGCCCGCCCCACAGCGGGCACATCCCGAGACCGGCCGCCCCGCCGCCCCCCGGCCTGCCGCCGCGCCCGTCCCACGCGCCGACGGCCGGGCCGGCGCTGGGGGACTGGCTCCGTTTCCCGCGCTCCTCCGACGGGCCGGGCGTGTGGACGTACGGGCACGTGCCGCGGGCCGCCGAGGAACCTGAGGAGACCCCCACCCGCCAACTGGTCAGCGGGGCCCTGATCTCCCTGCTGGCGGGGCTGCTGCTGTGGTCCCTGCTGTGGAACGGCTACCTCGGCGGGTTCTGGCTCTGGCCGCTCTACATGTTCACGCCCGACTCCTGGGCCGGGACGCTGCCTTCCGTCGTGGCCTCGTACCTCTGGTACGCCGTCGTCGCCGCCGTCTTGGTGATCGGCTTCGGGCGCCTGGGTCGCTGGCCCGAACTGGGCCGCCGGGCGCTGCGCAGCCGCGCCGTGCAGCCCCTGCACTCCACCGGACAGGGCCGCCCCGAGCCGGGGGGCCCCGACGACCCCGCGCGGTGGCCCCAGCTGCGGGCCGCCGGGCTGACCGAGGCCGCCGACCGGCTGGAGGGAGAGGCCGGGGGCGGGCGGATGAACGACGTCGACTACGCCCGCATCCGGCGCGCATGGGACTCCGTGCGCGTCGACCCCACGCGCATGCGGGCCTTCGCCGACGCCGTGCGCGACAAGGGCGCCGGAGCCTGCGCGCACCCGTCCGGGGCCCGGGACCTGCCCGTGCGCGCCGCCCGGCACGACCTGCTGGCCCGGCAGGTGCTGCTCGGCACCTGCGAGGACGGTGTGCGCAATCCGTACTCCCGCCGCGGCACCTCCCTCGCCCTCGACCCCGACGTGCTCGGCACCTCCCTGCTCGCGGTCGGACCCTCCGGCACCGGCAAGACCGGGCGCCTGGTGCGGCCCGTCGTCGAGTCGCTCGCACTGCAGGCGCTCGCCGGCCAGGCGGCCGTCGTCGCCGTCGGCGCGTCCGGGGCTCAGCTCGGGCCGGACGCCGCCTACGACGTCGTGGTCCGCGTCGGCGACCCCGCCTCCGTCTACGACCTCGACCTGTACGGAGGCGCCACCGACCCCGACGAGGCCGCCACCCTGCTCGCCGAAGGCCTCGTCGGGGACGTCCCGGGGATCGACGTACGCCGGGCCGCGACCGCCCTCGCCCAGCTCCTCGGGCCGTTCCGGGCGGCGTACGGCCGCTTCCCCGCCGTGCCCGAGCTGCGCGAACTGCTCGACCGGGTGCCGGCCGCCTTCGACGCCCTGCGCCGGGACCTCGCGCAGGCCGGCGCCGCGCAGCAGGCCATGCTGCGCGAGCTCGACGCCCGGACGCGGCAGCACGGCGCGAACGGCGACCCCGCACCGGCCCTCGCCGACCGGGTGGCCCTGCTGGACCGGCCCGCCTTCGCCGGCTTCTTCGACACCACCGGGCAGGGCCGGCCGTTCTCGCTGCGCGCCCTGGAGCACCCGATCCGGGTCCGCGTCGACCTGCCCGAGCGCGCGCACGCCGACGCCTCCCGGATGCTGGCCAGGCTGCTGCTCGCCCAGTTCAACGCCGCCGCGGCCGCCCGCACCGACCGCTCGCTCTTCGCCTTCCTCGCCCTCGACGACGCCTCGCACACCCTGACTCCCGAGACCGTGCGCGGAGTACAGCGCCTGCGCTCGGCGCATGCCGGCGTCCTGCTCACGCTGCGCACGCTGGACGACGTACCGGAGGCGCTGCGGACCCCGCTGCTCGGCGCGGTCGGCTGCCGGATGGCCTTCTCCGGGGTCACCACCTGGGACGGCAAGCGCTTCGCCGAGGCCTGGGGCACCGAGTGGGTGGAGGCGCGGGACGTCACCCACCGCACCGTCTTCGCCGACCAGCCGCTGACCCGGTTGATGCATTCCTTCCGCAAGCTCGTCACCGGCAAGGCCGTCACCACGGACGCGGTGACCGTGCGGCAGGTGGAACGGGAGCGGTGGTCCGCCTCGGACCTGGCGCACGCCGTGCCGCCGGGGCACGCCGTCCTGTCGCTGACCTCGGTCCGCGGGGAACGGGCCGCTCCGCTGCTGGTCCGCCTGGCCGGAACGGCCTGACCCGCGCCCTGACCCGTACGGGGTGGCAGAATCGAGGGGAGCCGTTCATACGACACGGCGAAATGGGTCGTGCGCTCCTCTGCTGTTCTGCTCCCTGTCGCTCCTCCGGCGCTGCGCCGTGCGCCTTCCTCCCTCATCCCTCCTCCTCTCTCCTCCCTTCTCCCTTTGTCCTCCCGGCCTCCGCTCCCGTCCTCCGTCTCTCCCTCCCGCCAAAGGCCCCTGGTAACCGATGCCGCTCACCCTCGCCTCACTCGTCCAGCACTCGGCGCTCAAGCTCAGCGTCCGGGCCGGGGAGGGCCGCCTCGACACCCCCGTGCGCTGGGCCCACGTCAGCGAGCTCGCCGACCCCGTCCCGTACATGGAGGGCGGGGAGCTGCTTCTGATCACCGCGATGAAGCTGGACGCGCAGGACCCGCAGGAAATGGGCCGCTACGTGCGCCGGCTCGCGGCGGCCGGCGTCGTCGGCATCGGCTTCGCGATCGGCGTCAACTACGAGGAGATCCCCGAGGCTCTCGTCGAGGCCGCGCGGACCGAGGACATGCCCCTGCTGGAGGTCCCGCGGCGCACGCCCTTCCTCGCGATCAGCAAGGCCGTCTCCGCGGCCCTCGCGGCGGACCAGTACCGGGCCGTGACCGCCGGTTTCGAGGCGCAGCGGGAGCTGACGCGCGCCGCCCTGTCCGTCGACGGGCCCGCCGAACTGCTGGCGAAGCTGGCCACGCACGTGCACGGCTGGGCCGCGCTGTACGACACCTCGGGCGCGGTGGTCGCGGCCGCCCCCGACTGGGCCGCACGGCGGGCCGCCCGGCTGACCCCCGACGTGGAGCGGCTGCGGGAGCGGCCGGCGCCCGCGAGCGCCGTCGTCGGCGGCTCGGAGGACCGCGTCGAACTCCAGTCGCTGGGAACGGGCCGACGGGCGCGCGGCGCACTCGCCGTCGGCACCGCAGCCCCGCTGGGCACGGCCGAGCGGTACGCCGTCCACTCCGCGGTCGCGCTGCTGACCCTCACCACCGAGCGGTCCCGCTCGCTGCACGACGCCGAGTCCCGGCTGGGGGCGGCGGTGCTGCGGATGCTGCTGGCAGGCGAGGCCGACCATGCGCGATCCGTGGCCGGGGACCTCTACGGGGCCCTGCTGGAGGCGCCGTTCCGACTGGTCGTGGCCGAGCCGGCGCTGCCGGGGACGGCGCAGCCGGAGGGCCTGGCGCTGCTCACCGACTCGGTGGAGTCGGCGGCCGCCCGCACGGGCGAGGCGCTGCTGGTGGTCCCGGAGACGGGGCGGCTCGTGGTCCTGGCCTCCGACGGGGGCTCGGCCGTCCAGGCGTGTCTGGACCACGCGGAGACGCTCGAGGCCCGGCGCGGACGGGACGCGTCCGGGCCGGAGCCCGACGAACTGGTGCTCGGCCTGTCCGCACCGGCCGGCCCGGGCGGCGTGGCGGCGGCCCTCAAGCAGGCCGACCAGGCGCTCGCCGTGGCCCGGCGGCGCGGGCGGCCGCTGGTGGAGCACGAGGACATGGCGGCGGGCTCGGTCCTGCCGCTGCTGGCCGACGACGCGGTACGGGCCTTCGCGGACGGCACCCTGCGCGCGCTGCGGGACCACGACGCGACCGGGCGCGGCGACCTGGTGGCCTCGCTGCAGGCGTGGCTCTCCCGTCACGGCCAGTGGGACGCGGCCGCCGCCGACCTCGGCGTACACCGGCACACGCTGCGCTACCGGATGAAGCGCGTCGAGGAGATCCTCGGCCGCTCCCTGGAGGATCCCGACGTCCGCATGGAACTGTGGCTCGCCCTCAAGGCCACCTCGACCCCGTCGTAGCAGAGGAGGGCCGGTCCGGCGTTCGAGGAGCGGGGTGCGGGGCGGAGCCCCGGCAGTGGGCCGCCGGGGGCGACAGTGACAAACCGGCGCGGCCCCGACCGCAGGTACTACACCCCGGATAAACGCCGAATCGCCGACGGAGTCCTACGGTGGAGGGGTCAGGACCCACCGCACACTTCCGAAGGGCCGGGATTCGCATGACTTCCACCCACGCCTTCTGGCTCGCCGGCCGCCAGGCCACCGGCGAGGACAGCTTCGACGTCCACTCCCCGTGGGACGGCCGTCTGGTCGGCGCCGTCAGCGTGCCGACCGACGAGCAGGTCGAAGAGGCCGTGGCCGCGGCGTACGCCGTGACGGCGGAGTTCTCCGCGACCCCCGCCCACGTACGGGCCGCGGCCCTGGACCACGTGTCCAAGCGGCTCGCCGAGCGCACCGAGGAGATCGCCCAGCTGATCTCCGCCGAGAACGGCAAGCCCGTCAAGTGGGCCCGCGGCGAGGTCGGCCGTGCGGTGTCCGTCTTCCGCTTCGCCGCCGAAGAGGCCCGCCGCTTCAACGGCGGAGAGGCCCAGCGCCTCGACACCGACGCCGGCGGCGTCGGCCGTCTCGCGCTGACCCGCCGCTTCGTCAAGGGTCCGGTCCTCGGCATCGCGCCGTTCAACTTCCCGCTGAACCTGTGCGCCCACAAGGTGGCCCCGGCCATCGCCGTCGGCGCGCCGATCATCCTCAAGCCCGCCCCGGCCACGCCCCTCTCCGGGCTGATCCTGGGTGAGCTGCTCGCCGAGACCGACCTCCCGGCCGGCTCCTGGTCGGTCCTGCCGGTCGCGAACGACAAGATGCCCGCCCTGGTCAAGGACGAGCGCCTCCCCGTCATCTCCTTCACCGGCTCCGACACCGTCGGCTACGCCATCCAGCAGTCGGTGCCCCACAAGCACTGCACGCTGGAGCTCGGCGGCAACGCGGCGGCCGTGGTCCTGGACGACTGGTCCTCCGAGGCCGACCTCGACTGGGCCGCGACCCGCATCGCGACCTTCTCGAACTACCAGGCCGGCCAGTCCTGCATCTCCGTGCAGCGCGTCATCGCCGACGCCTCCGTCTACGACCGCCTCGTCGAGAAGGTCGTCGCAAAGGTTCAGGGGCAGGTCACCGGTGACCCGTCCGACTCCGCCACCGACGTCGGCCCCCTCGTCTCCGAGGCCGCCGCCGAGCGTGTCGAGTCCTGGGTCGACGAGGCCGTGTCCGCCGGCGCCAAGCTGCTCACCGGCGGCAAGCGCGAGGGTGCCTCGTACGAGCCCACCGTCCTCGCGAACGTCCCGGACGGTGTCAAGCTGGCCACCGAGGAGGTCTTCGGCCCGGTCCTGACCCTGCAGCGGGTCGAGAACACCGACGAGGCCTTCGCCGCGGTGAACGAGTCGAAGTTCGGTCTGCAGACCGGCGTCTTCACCCGCAACGTCCAGACCGCGTTCCGCGCGCACCGCGAGCTCGAGGTCGGCGGTGTGATCATCGGCGACGCGCCGTCCTACCGTGCCGACCAGATGCCCTACGGCGGCGTCAAGCAGTCCGGTGTGGGCCGCGAGGGCGTCCGCTACGCGATGGACGACTACACGTACGAGCGAGTCCTGGTCCTGACCGGCCTCGACATCTGATCTCGTACGGCCAAAAAGCCGACGGCCGGAGCCCACTGTGCGGGGGCTCCGGCCGTCCCCCTTTTCCATCCCGCCCACATTGGGTACGACTCACAGGTAGCACCGGCTGGTAATCCGGTGAACCACCCGACTCCGGCGGCGAGGTGAGTCCCCGCATGTCCGCAACACAGCCCGCACAGCCCGCACAGCCTGTACAGCCCGTACAGCCCAGCGGCACACAGCCCAAGGTGACCGAGCGCGAGGCGCGGCAGGTCGCGGAAGCGGCCCGGGAACAGGACTGGCGCAAACCCAGTTTCGCCAAGGAACTCTTCCTCGGACGGTTCCGGCTCGACCTGATCCATCCCCACCCGCTCCCGGCGGACGAGGACGTCCGGCGCGGCGAGGCGTTCCTCGCCCGCATGCGGGCCTTCTGCGAGACCGAGATCGACGGTGCCCGCATCGAGCGCGAGGCGAAGATCCCCGACGAGACCGTGCGCGGGCTCAAGGACCTCGGCGCCCTCGGCATGAAGATCGACCCCAAGTACGGAGGCCTCGGCCTCACCCAGGTCTACTACAACAAGGCGCTCGCCCTGGTCGGCTCGGTCAGCCCGGCCATCGGGGCCCTGCTCTCCGCCCACCAGTCGATCGGCGTGCCCCAGCCGCTGAAGATGTTCGGCACGCAGGAGCAGAAGGACGCCTACCTGCCGCGCTGCGCCACCAGCGCGATCAGCGCCTTTCTGCTCACCGAGCCCGACGTGGGGTCGGACCCGGCGCGCCTGGCCACCACGGCGGTCCCGGACGACGACGCGGGCGACTACGTCCTCGACGGCGTGAAGCTGTGGACCACCAACGGGGTCGTCGCGGACCTGCTGGTCGTGATGGCCCGGGTGCCGAAGTCCGAGAACCACCGCGGCGGGATCACCGCCTTCGTCGTCGAGGCCGACTCGCCGGGCATCACGGTCGAGCACCGCAACGCCTTCATGGGCCTGCGCGGCCTGGAGAACGGGGTCACCCGCTTCCACCGGGTACGGGTCCCCGCGGCCCAGCGCATCGGCGCCGAGGGCGCCGGCCTCAAGATCGCCCTGACCACGCTCAACACCGGCCGGCTCTCGCTGCCCGCCATGTGCGTCGGGGCCGGCAAGTGGTGCCTGAAGATCGCCCGCGAGTGGTCCGGCGTACGCGAGCAGTGGGGCCGGCCGGTCGCGAGGCACGAAGCGGTCGGCGCCAAGATCTCCTTCATCGCCGCCACCACGTTCGCCCTCGAAGCGGTGGTCGACCTCGCGTCCCAGATGGCCGACGAGGACCGCAACGACATCCGCATCGAGGCCGCCCTCGCCAAGCTCTACGGCTCCGAGATGGCCTGCCTGATGGCCGACGAGCTGGTCCAGATCCGCGGTGGCCGCGGCTTCGAGACCGCCGAGTCCCTCGCCGCCCGCGGCGAGCGCGCCGTCCCCGCCGAGCAGATGCTCCGCGACCTGCGCATCAACCGGATCTTCGAGGGCTCGACGGAGATCATGCACCTGCTGATCGCACGCGAGGCCGTCGACGCCCACCTGTCGGTCGCGGGCGACCTCATCGACCCGGACAAGGCACTCGGCGACAAGGCCAGGGCGGGGGCCCGAGCCGCCGGGTTCTACGCCCGCTGGCTGCCCAAGCTGGCCACCGGCGCCGGCCAGGTCCCCGGCACCTACCGGGCCTTCCACCCGAGCGGCCACCCCGACCTCTCCACCCACCTGCGCTACGTCGAACGCAGCGCCCGCAAACTCGCCCGTTCCACCTTCTACGCCATGTCCCGCTGGCAGGGCCGCATGGAGACCAAGCAGGGTTTCCTCGGCAGGATCGTCGACATCGGCGCCGAACTCTTCGCGATGAGCGCGGCCTGCGTCCGGGCCGAGCACCTGCGCGCCGCGGGCGAACACGGCCGCGAGGCCTACCAGCTGGCCGACGCCTTCTGCGAGCAGTCCCGGCTGCGCGTCGAGGAGCTCTTCGGCCGGCTCTGGGCCAACACCGACGACCTCGACCGCAAGGTGGTCGCGGGCGTCCTCTCCGGGACCTACGCCTGGCTGGAGGAGGGCGTCCTCGACCCTTCCGGCGACGGCCCCTGGATCGCGGACGCCGCCCCCGGACCCTCCGTACAGAAAAACGTGCACCGCCCCATCCGCTGACCTGCAATCATCGCCGAACGTCGGACAGACGTACGAGGATGAGTACGAGTGCGCGTACGTACCGGTACGCGTACGAGCACAGTGCGAGGCGGACGAGAACGATGCCGACGGCCGAGCAGGACCGCACCAGCCGACGGCTGGCCTGGTGCGTGGCGCACTTGCTGCGCCACGCACCGGACCGCGTCGTCGCCGACATGATCGGCCGGCTCGACGGGCCGACCCGCAAATACCTCTGCCGGGACGAGTGGCTGTCGGCCTCGACCGTCACCCTGCTGCTGCGCCACGGCGGAGCGGCCGACCGGACCTACATAGCCCGCAACCCCCGGGTCGTGGGACGGCCGCTTCCCGGCCTCCCCGGCCCCGCCCGGTACGCCCGCCGCATGACACCGCCGGAGCTCCTGCCCGTGCTCCGCGCCGAGCTCGGCCGGGACCCCGCAGGGGAACCGCTCACCGCGTCCGAGCTGACCGGGCTGCTGCGCCGGCACGGCAGGCGCGGGCCGCGGGTCCCGCTGGACATCCTGGCGCTGCGGTACCGGCCGGACCCGGAGCGGCTGCTCGCCGAGCACGTCCGCGAGCCGCTGCCGACCGGCGCCGTCGAGGCCCTGCTGCTCGTCGGGGACCTGCCCCCGGAGACCGTCCGCGCGTTCCTGGCCGCCGGCGCGGCGCCGGACGGGCGCTCCTGGCACCGCCCCGCCGTCCGGGCCGTGCGGATGGGACGGGTCACGCACGAGGAACTCGTCGCCCACGTCACCCCCGCGCACCGGACCCTGCTGCTCGCCACCCTCCCCGAGGCCGACGGCCTGCGCTGGACCCTGCCCGAACAGGCCGGTATGCAGACGGCGGTGACGCGGGCCCTGCGCCCGCTGGGGGACGATCCCCGGCTGTGGGCGGAGCTGCTGAGGCACGCCCCCGGCCACCCGGGCCCGCTGCCCGCGCTGGTGGCCGCCGTGACCGACGGCACCGTGACCGAGCCGGCCGGTCCCAACGAGCCCGGTCCCGAGCTGGTCCGGGCGGTGCGCCGGCTGGCCCCGGCGGCCGCCGAGCCCTTCGGGGGCGTGGAGCGCGAGCTGGCCCTGGCGAGCCTCGCCGTGCCGATGGAGAGCGTCGAGGAGGACATCCGCTGGGTGCGCGACTGCCTCGACCGCGGCCTGCTCACCGGGGTCGACGTGATCCGGCACAAGCTGCCGGCCTGCTGGGCCCTCGACGAGGACTACTGGCTCGGCGACGTGGACCATCCCGACCGGCACGACCGTCCCGAGGCCGTCCTGGCCGCCCACGCCGAGGCCGACCGGCTGCTGACCCTGGCCCTCGGCGACGACCCCGACGCCTGGTGGCGCGTCGCCCGCACCCTCCCGGACTTCGCCGGAACGCTCCCGCACCTCCTGCTGCGGGTCACCGAAGGGGGCTCCGTGTCCGGCCGCTCCTGACTTACGGCAACAATGGGGGGCATGAGCGACCGCCCAGCCCCCCTCGCCGATCCGCACCTCCTCTTCGACCCCGCGGCCGGCCTCCGGGACATCGTCATCCTCGGGTCCACCGGGTCCATCGGCACCCAGGCCATCGACCTCGCCCTGCGCAACCCGGACCGGTTCCGGGTCACCGCACTGTCCGCCGCCGGCGGGCGGGTCGGGCTGCTGGCCGAGCAGGCCCGGCTGCTGCGGGTCGAGAAGGTGGCCGTCGCCCGCGAGGACGCCGTTCCGGCCCTGAAAGAAGCGCTGAGCGCGCAGTACGGTCCGTCCGAGGCGCTGCCCGAGATCCTGGCCGGACCGGACGCCGCGACCGAGCTCGCCGCCTCCGAGTGCCACACCGTCCTCAACGGCATCACCGGTTCCATCGGCCTCGCGCCGACCCTCGCCGCACTGCGGGCGGGCCGGACCCTGGCGCTGGCCAACAAGGAGTCGCTGATCGTCGGCGGTCCCCTGGTCAAGGCCCTCGCGCAGCCCGGCCAGATCATCCCGGTCGACTCCGAGCACGCCGCGCTCTTCCAGGCGCTCGCCGCCGGCACCCGGGCCGACGTCCGCAAGCTCGTGGTCACCGCCTCCGGCGGACCCTTCCGCGGCCGCACCCGCGAACAGCTGGCCACGGTCACCGTCGAGGACGCGCTCGCGCACCCCACCTGGGCCATGGGCCCGGTGATCACCGTCAACTCGGCGACCCTGGTCAACAAGGGACTGGAGGTCATCGAGGCGCACCTGCTCTACGACATCCCGTTCGACCGCATCGAGGTCGTCGTCCACCCGCAGTCCTACGTGCACTCGATGGTCGAGTTCACGGACGGCTCGACGCTCGCCCAGGCCACCCCGCCGGACATGCGCGGCCCCATCGCGATCGGCCTCGGCTGGCCCCAGCGGATCCCGGACGCGGCCCCCGCCTTCGACTGGACCAAGGCTTCCACCTGGGAGTTCTTCCCCCTGGACACGGAGGCTTTCCCCGCCGTGGGTCTGGCCCGGCACGTGGGCACCCTCGGCGGCACCGCCCCGGCCGTGTTCAACGCGGCCAACGAGGAGTGTGTGGAGGCGTTCCTGGCAGGACGGCTGCCGTTCACAGCAATCATGGATACGGTCTCTGCCGTGGTCGATGAGCACGGGACGCCGGAGTCGGGAACCTCCCTGACCGTCCAGGACGTCCTTGAAGCGGAGGCCTGGGCCAGGGCCCGGGCGCGGGAGATGGCGGCTCGGGCCGCCGCGGAGGCGCGCGCATGACACTACTGATGACGGTGCTCGGGGTCGCGGTCTTCGCGGTCGGCCTGCTGGTCTCCATCGCCTGGCACGAGCTGGGCCACCTCTCCACGGCCAAGTTCTTCGGCATCCGGGTGCCGCAGTACATGGTGGGCTTCGGCCCGACCATCTGGTCGCGCAGGAGGGGCGAGACCGAGTACGGGATCAAGGCCATTCCGATGGGCGGCTACATCCGCATGATCGGGATGTTCCCGCCCGGCGAGGACGGCAAGGTCACCGCCCGCTCCACGTCGCCGTTCCGGTCGATGATCGAGGACGCGCGCTCGGCCGCGTACGAGGAGCTCGAGCCCGGAGACGAGAGCCGGCTCTTCTACACGCGCAAGCCGTGGAAGCGCGTGATCGTGATGTTCGCCGGCCCCTTCATGAACCTCGTCCTGGCCGTGGCGATCTTCCTCACCACCCTGATGACCTTCGGGCTCAACACCCAGACCACCTCGGTCGCCACGGTCTCGGACTGCGTCATCCAGCAGAGCGAGAAGCGCGACAAGTGCCTCCCCGGGGACCCGGCCGCACCCGCCAAGGCGGCCGGGCTGAAGGCGGGCGACAAGATCGTCGCCTTCAACGGCCGCCCGGTCGACGACTGGTCCGCCCTGCAGAAGGACATCCGCGCCACCGTCGGCCCGGCCGAGATCACCGTGGTGCGGGCCGGCGAGCGCCTCGACCTCACGGCGAACCTGATCGAGAACAAGGTCGCCAAGACGGACGGCAGCGGCCGGTACGTCAAGGACGAGTACGTCACCGCGGGCTTCCTCGGCTTCGCACCCGCCTCCGGTTACGTCCCGCAGTCCTTCGGGCAGTCCGTCGACCGCATGGGCGAGATGATGCAGGCCGGCGTGCAGTCGCTGATCGAGCTGCCGTCCAAGGTCCCGGACCTGTGGGAAGCGGCCTTCAACGGGGCCGAGCGCAAGCAGGACAGCCCGATGGGCGTCGTCGGTGCGGCGCGGGTCAGCGGCGAGATCTTCACCCTCGACATCCCCGCCCAGCACCAGCTGGTGTTCTTCCTCAACCTGCTGGCCGGCTTCAACCTCTCGCTGTTCCTGTTCAACATGCTGCCGCTGCTCCCACTCGACGGCGGGCACATCGCCGGCGCCCTGTGGGAGTCGGTCCGGCGCAAGGTGGCGCGGGTCTTCCGGCGCCCCGACCCCGGCCCCTTCGACGTGGCGAAGCTGATGCCCGTCGCGTACGTGGTCGCGGGCCTGTTCATCTGCTTCACCCTGCTGGTGATGGTGGCGGACGTGGTGAACCCGATCAAGATCACCTAGCCCGCGCGGAGCTCCACCGCGGTCGTACGGGAGCCGGGCACGCATCGTGCCCGGCTCCCTACGTTCGGGTGGGACACCCCCTCGGATGCGAGGGCAGCGCGTGGTTTGCCGTAATCTCGAAGCCTGGAGCCCGCCGAATTCGGGACCTTGATCCACACCTTGGGGTTGCACAGCAGATGACTGCCATCTCTCTCGGAATGCCGGCCGTGCCGACGAAGCTTGCCGACCGCAGGGTCAGCCGCAAGATCCAGGTCGGATCGGTCGCCGTCGGCGGCGACGCGCCCATCTCGGTGCAGTCGATGACCACCACCCGCACCTCCGACGTCGGCGCCACGCTCCAGCAGATCGCCGAGCTGACCGCCTCCGGCTGCAACATCGTCCGCGTGGCCTGCCCGACCCAGGACGACGCCGACGCGCTCGCCGTGATCGCGAAGAAGTCGCAGATCCCGGTCATCGCCGACATCCACTTCCAGCCCAAGTACGTGTTCGCCGCGATCGACGCCGGCTGCGCCGCGGTCCGCGTGAACCCGGGCAACATCAAGCAGTTCGACGACAAGGTCAAGGAGATCGCGCGGGCCGCCAACGACGCGGGCACCCCGATCCGGATCGGCGTCAACGCAGGCTCGCTCGACGCCCGCCTGCTGAAGAAGTACGGCAAGGCCACCCCCGAGGCGCTGGTCGAGTCCGCGCTGTGGGAGGCCTCCCTCTTCGAGGAGCACGGCTTCAGCGACATCAAGATCTCGGTCAAGCACAACGACCCGGTCGTCATGGTCAACGCCTACCGTCAGCTGGCCGCCGCCTGCGACTACCCGCTGCACCTGGGCGTCACCGAGGCCGGCCCCGCCTTCCAGGGCACCATCAAGTCCGCCGTCGCCTTCGGCGCGCTGCTCTCCGAGGGCATCGGCGACACCATCCGCGTCTCCCTCTCGGCCCCGCCGGTCGAGGAGGTCAAGGTCGGCATCCAGATCCTGGAGTCGCTGAACCTGAAGCCGCGCCGCCTGGAGATCGTCTCCTGCCCCTCCTGCGGGCGGGCCCAGGTCGACGTCTACAAGCTGGCCGAGGAGGTCACGGCGGGCCTGGAGGGCATGGAGGTCCCGCTGCGCGTCGCGGTCATGGGCTGCGTCGTCAACGGTCCGGGAGAGGCCCGCGAGGCCGACCTCGGCGTCGCCTCCGGCAACGGCAAGGGCCAGATCTTCGTGAAGGGCGAGGTCATCAAGACCGTCCCCGAGTCGAAGATCGTGGAGACCCTCATCGAAGAGGCGATGAAGATCGCCGAGCAGATGGAGAAGGACGGCGTGATGAGCGGCGAGCCCACCGTCGCCATCGGCGTCTGATCCCTTCCGAGGCTCGGTTCGCCTTCGAGACCATCGGCCCCGGCCCCGTTCCCGCAGCTCGCGGGCGGGGCCGGGGCTTTTTCACGACCTGCTGACGCGGCATCGCACGGCGCCGCCGGGTACAGTGCGGAGATCAGCAGACTTGCATGGTGAGGCCCCAGTGTTGACGCAGACCACCACCCGGGTCCTTGAGCCCAGTGATCTCGACGCCGCGCTCGACATCCTCGGACGCGAGCCGGTCGAGAACGCCTTCGTCACCTCGCGGGTCCAGGTCGCCGGACTCGACCCGTGGCGCCTGGGCGGCGAGATGTGGGGCTGGTACGCGGACGGCGAGCTGCGTTCGCTCTGCTACGCGGGCGCCAATCTGGTGCCCGTCTGCGCCGAGCCCGACGCGGTACGCGCCTTCGCCGACCGCGCCCGCCGCACCGGCCGCCGCTGCTCCTCCATCGTCGGCCCCGCCGAGGCCACCCGCCTGCTGTGGCGGATCCTGGAGCCCAGCTGGGGACCGGCCCGCGAAGTACGCTCGCACCAGCCGCTCATGGTCATCGAGCGCCCCTCCACCACGGTCGAGGCCGACCCGGGGGTGCGCCGGATCCGCAAGGACGAGATGGACCTGATCATGCCGGCGTGCGTGGCCATGTTCACCGAGGAGGTCGGCATCTCGCCGATGGCCGGCGACGGCGGGCTGCTCTACCAGGCCCGCGTCGCCGAACTCGTCGCCGCCGGCCGCTCCTTCGCCCGCGTCGAGGACGGCAAGATCGTCTTCAAGGCCGAGATCGGCGCCGCCACCGCCCGCGCCTGCCAGATCCAGGGCGTCTGGGTGGATCCCGAGTTCCGGGGCCGCGGGCACTCGGAGACCGGGATGGCCGCCGTCGTCGCCTACGCGCTGCGGGACGTGGCCCCCGTGGTCAGCCTGTACGTGAACGACTACAACACCGCCGCGCGGGCGGCGTACCGGCGCGTCGGCTTCCGCGAGGTCGGCGCGTTCATGAGCGTGCTGTTCTGAACCGGTACGCGACCCCGGCGGCATACCGGTGCGACCGTACCCCGAAGTAAGGTCGCCGCATGCTGCCTTCCGGAGTCCGCATCGGCCCCCTCGACCTCGCCGCCCGCGTGGACGAGGCCCTGCGCGTGCAGGCCGTCGCCTTCGGCCTCAGCGAGGAGGAGGTCGGCATCCGGCGCTACATCGTCCAGCGCCACATGACCTGCCGCGGCGCCCGCGCCCTCGGGGCGTTCGCCGAGGACGGGGCGCTCGCCGGGTTCGTGTACGGGATGCCGAACGACCGGACCCACTGGTGGTCCACGATCGTCGAGCCCTACCTGCGGGCCGGCGGGCACGAGGACTGGCTCGACGGCTCCTTCGTGATCACCGAGCTGCACGTCCACCCCGGCTTCCAGGGCCACGGCGTCGGCCGCGCCCTGATCACCGCCCTCACCGACGACGCCGCCGAACCCCGCTCGATCCTCTCCGCCATCGACACCGAGAGCCCGGCCCGGGGGCTCTACCGGGCCCTCGGCTACACCGACCTCGCCCGCCGGGTGCACTTCCCGAGCGCGAGCCTCCCGTACGCCGTCATGGGCGCCGTACTGCCGCTGAGCAGGCCGAAATAGGTAACGGGGCCCGCGCGGGCCCCGGTAATCTCCCGGCATGTCTACGCAACACGTGCAGCGCATGTCCCGCCTCATGGCCAAGACCCTCCGCGAGGACCCGGCCGACGCCGAAACCCTCAGCCACCGGCTCCTGGTCCGCGCCGGCTACGTCCGACGCAGCTCGGCCGGGGTGTGGACGTGGCTGCCGCTCGGCAAGCGGGTCCTGGACAACGTCTCGCGCATCGTCCGCGAGGAGATGGACGCGATCGGCGCCCAGGAGGTGCTGCTCCCGGCCCTGCTGCCGAAGGAGCCGTACGAGGTCAGCGGGCGCTGGTCGGAGTACGGGGACCTGCTGTTCCGGCTCAAGGACCGCAAGGGCGCGGACTATCTGCTCGGTCCCACGCACGAGGAGATCTTCACTCTGGTGGTGAAGGACCAGTGCACCTCGTACAAGGACCTGCCCGTCATGCTGTACCAGATCCAGACGAAGTACCGCGACGAGGCGCGGCCCCGTTCGGGCGTGCTGCGCGGCCGTGAGTTCCAGATGAAGGACTCCTACTCCTTCGACGTGTCCGACGAGGGCCTGGAGGAGTCGTACCGGCTCCACCGCGAGGCGTACGTCCGCATCTTCGAGCGGCTCGGCCTCGACCACCGGATCGTCTCGGCGGTGTCCGGGGCGATGGGCGGATCGGCGTCGGAGGAGTTCCTGGCCCCGGCCGGGGCGGGCGAGGACACCTTCGTGGACTGCCCGTCCTGCGACTACGCGGCGAACACGGAAGCCGTGACCTTCGCCCTGGCACCGGTGTCCGGGGAGCATCCGGCACTGGAGGAGGTGGACACCCCGGACACCCCCACGATCGAGACCCTGGCGGCGCACCTCGGAGTCCCCGCCTCGGCCACGCTGAAGAACCTGCTCGTCAAGGTGGACGGCGAGATCGTGGCCGTGGGCGTGCCGGGAGACCGGGAGGTGGACCTCGGCAAGCTGGGCGAGCACCTGGCCCCGGCGGTGGTGGAGCTGGTGACCGCCGAGGACTTCGCCGACCGGCCCGACCTCGTACGGGGCTACGTGGGCCCCCAGGGCCTGGAGAAGGTCCGCTACCTGGCCGACCCGCGGGTCGCGCCGGGCACGGCCTGGGTGACGGGCGCGAACAAGGCCGACACCCACGCCCGCAACGTGGTCTGCGGCCGCGACTTCGAGGTGGACCGCTACCTCGACGTGGTGGTCGTGGAGCCGGGCGACCCCTGCCCGTCCTGCGGGGCGGGTCTGCGGCGGGACCGTGCGATCGAGATCGGGCACATCTTCCAGCTGGGCCGCAAGTACGCGGACGCCTTCGGGCTGGACGTGCTGGGCCGCGAGGGCAAGCCGGTGCGGGTCACGATGGGCTCGTACGGCATCGGCGTCTCGCGCGCGGTGGCGGCGCTCGCCGAGCAGACGGCGGACGAGCGCGGGCTGTGCTGGCCGGCGGCGGTGGCCCCGGCCGACGTCCACGTGGTGGCGGCGGGCAAGGCGGTGCCGCTGGCTCTGGCCGAGCAGGCCGCGTCGGCGCTGGCCGGATCCGGCCTGCGGGTCCTGCTGGACGACCGTCCGGGGCTCTCCCCGGGCGTGAAGCTCACCGACGCGGAGCTGATCGGGGTGCCGTGGATTCTGGTGGCGGGCCGCCGGTCCGCGGAGCAGGTGGTCGAACTCCAGAACCGCGCGACGGGCACCCGCGAGGAACTCCCCCTCCCGGAGGCCCTCGCCCGCCTGACCTGACCCCCGCGCCCCGCCCCTCACTCGCCGGCAAGTCTGGTTTTCCAGCCCGTCCGGCGTTTGAGGACCGGGTCCGGGCGGAGCCCGGGGAACGGTGGAAGGGCGGGTAGGGGACGGCTCCACGCAGCGGCCTACCCACGCGGCCCGTCCGGGTCCGACGGCGCGGAACCGGCGGACCGGCCTTCGTCCGGCGGTGGGGTCCCGTCCAGGGTCAGGCCGTCGCCCCGCGGTGGGGACCCGTCCAGCGGTAGGCCCTCGCCCGGCCGGGGCGGCGGCGCCTCCAGGGGCAGGCCCTCCGTCGGTCCGCCGAGCGCGGCCGGCGACGACGCGCCGTCCAGGGACCGCGCGTCGTCGACCTCGACCGGCCCGGGGCCTTCGGAAGCCGGGCCGGCCGGGGCCGGGTTCTCGTGCGGCACCGCCGCAGGCGAAGGCGCCGCACGCTCCAGGAACCGCAGCAGCTCCACCGGGAACGGCAGCACCAGCGTGGAGTTCTTCTCTGCGGCGACCGCCACGACCGTCTGCAGCAGGCGCAGTTGAAGCGCCGCCGGCTGCTCCGACATGACCCCCGCCGCCTCGGCCAGCTTGTGCGAGGCCTGCAGCTCCGCGTCCGCGTTGATCACACGCGCCCGGCGCTCGCGGTCCGCCTCGGCCTGCCGGGCCATCGACCGCTTCATCGTCTCCGGCAGGGACACGTCCTTGATCTCGACGCGGTCGATCTGTACGCCCCAGCCCACCGCCGGGCTGTCGATCATCAGCTCCAGGCCCTGGTTCAGCATCTCCCGGTTGGACAGCAGATCGTCCAGGTCCGACTTTCCGATGATCGACCTGAGTGAGGTCTGCGCCATCTGCGAGACGGCGAAGCGGTAGTCCTCGACCGCCACGATCGCGCTCGCAGGGTCCACCACCTTGAAGTACACGACCGCGTCCACCCGCACCGTGACGTTGTCCCGGGTGATGCCCTCCTGCGCAGGCACCGGCAGCGTCACGATCTGCATGTTGACCTTGTGAAGCCGGTCGATCACCGGAACGATCATCGCGAAGCCGGGCGGCCGGATCTCGTCGCGCAGCCTGCCGAAGCGGAAGACCAGGCCCCGCTCGTACTGCTTCACCACGCGGGCCGCGGCGCCCAGGTAGACCATGGCGCCCACACCCGCGGCGATCGCCGCTGTCAGCAGTTCTTCGACCATGACGGCCCCCTGCCGGACATACCCTCCTCCCTACGGTATGCCCTACAGCCAGGCCGCGAACTCCAGCAGCAGCTCCGCGTCCCGGCGCCGTCCCGCGGCCAGCGCCCGGTTCCCCGACTCCACCGCCCGGAAGAGCGTCCAGCCCCGCAGCCGCTCCCGGTCCACCTCCAGCGCGTCGGCCAGCTTGTTCACCCGGCGCCGGGCGCCCGCCGCCCCGGCCGAGGAGGCGACCTGGTCCTCCAGCCGGTCCCGGACCAGCCGCGCCAGGTCGTACGCCCGCTCACCGACCAGCGGGTCGGGGCCCACCGTCAGCCACGGCGCCCGCTCGCCCGCCAGCACCTTGCCCTGCCGGAAGTTCCCGTGCAGCAGCAGTTCCTCCGGCGGGGCCGCCACCAGCTCCTCGCGCATCGCGAGGGCGCTTTCGGCCAGGGCCCTGGTCTCCGCCGGGGCCGCCCGCAGGGACGCCGCCTGCTGCCCGGTCCGCTCCGCCACCGTCTCCCACGCGTGCACGGCCGGCGGCGCCACCCACAGTCTGCGCAGCGTGCCGCTGGCCTCCAGCAACGCCTTCGCCTCCGGCAGCGACCGCAGCGACACCTCCGGCTGCAGCCGCTCCAGCAGCAGCGCCCCGTCGTCCTCGTGATGCCGCGTGTCGAGGACCCGTACGGCCCCGAAACCGCCCCAATGCGCCAGCGCGGCCAGCTCCCGGTCCGGCCGGGCGTGCGGAGGCGCCAGCTTCAGCGCGGCCGGGGTGCCGTCGGCGTAGGTGACGAGGACGACCATGCTGCTGCGACCCCCAGGGGCCTGCACCCGCACGGCGCGTACCCCTCGCCGGGTCAGCGCGGCCTCGGCGAGTCGGGGCAACCGCCCCAGCCAGTCCGTGTCCTGCGCCGTTCCCGGCATCTCGCCGAGCGCCCGTACAAGCCGCTGCGGCGGTTCGAAAGCCATGCGTGCGTGGTCCCTTTCAGCCGTGCTGGGCCCGTTGCGCTGCGTCCGCGCGTTCCGTGAGCCCAGGGAAGGCTACGCCGACGCCACGCCAGCGTGCCGCGCGCACGGCCGCGGCGCTCAGCGCGTCGGCCGCCTCGCGGCGCAGCGGACCCTCCGCCGCCCGCACCAGATCGGAGTACGCGCCCGCCACCCGGTCCTCGACCACCGCGGCCAGCCGCTCGGCGTCGGCGGGGGTGCGCACCTGGAACGGCAGGGCGTACGCGGCCTCCGAGGGCCGGGGAGCCCCGCCCAGCTCCCGTACGGTCCGGGCGAGCGCGTCACGGCGCGCGAGGTGGGCGCCGTAGGCCTCGCGGGCCTCCGTCGCGCGGGCGCCGGTGGTCCGGGCGCCGATCACCCCGTAGCCGTACGCGGCCGCGTGCTCGGCGGCGAGGGCGGCCTGGGCGGCCTCCAGGGGACGGCCGGCCGGGGAGGGTTCGGGCTTCACGACGCGGCTCCCGGGTTGGAGGTCAGCAGGTGCACGTGGACGGCGCCGCAGGCGGCGACCGAGGCAAGCATCCGGGCCAGCTCCGGCGGGGCCCCGGCGAGGTCGATGGTCCGGGACTCGGACAGGCTGCGCTCGGCGTCCGCGAGCGCGGTCAGGGCGTCGGCGGGCTTCGCCGGCACCGGCTGGGCGCTCGCCGCGGGCCCGGCCGCCCCCGTACCGCCGGACGGGGACGCGGACGCGGACCGGGACGGCGAGCCCGCCGGGTCGGGGGACAGGGCGGCCGCGTGCGCCGCGACCGCGGCGCGCAGCGGAGTGAGCCGCGCGGCCAGGGCCGGATGGGCGGCGGAGGTGGCGTCGTAACGTTCCAGCAGCCGCGCACTGTCACGAACGGCCTTTTCCCGCATCCGCCGTTCGAGTGGAATCGCGGCATCCGCGCCGCCGGTGGCGCCGTCGTCGGAGCACCCGGTCAGCAGCGCGGCACCCGCCGCGCCGGCGGCACCGGCGAGCAGACTCCTGCGCGAGGGTCTCGAGGGCAGTGTCCGGGGCACGGCGACGTCCTAGGGGTGTGGGCGGGGCAGGGTGTGATCACGGTACCCGGGGCCCCGTCCGGAGGGCGGACGGCAACACCCTCCGACACCGGATACCCTTTGACCTGACACACGACGGAAATCACAACAGCACACGCGGCCGAGGAGTCACCCGGATGAGCACCACCCAGAGCGACAGGCTGCGCGTACTGCTGGAGCCGCTCGTCGCCGCCAAGGGCCTGGACCTCGAAGAGATCGAGATGTCCCGGGCGGGCAAGCGCCGGATGCTGCGGATCATCGTGGACTCCGACGAGGGCGTGGAGCTGGACGCGTGTGCGGAGCTGAGTCGCGAGGTCTCCGACAAGCTCGACGAAACCGACGTGATGGGTGAGGACGAGTACGTCCTCGAGGTGAGCTCGCCGGGCGCCGACCGCCCGCTGACCGAGCACCGTCACTACGTACGGGCGACCGGCCGTCTCGTGAAGTTCCAGCTGGCCGAGGGCGGGGAATTGATCGCCCGCATCCTCGATGCCGACGACGAGGGCCTGGACCTCGAAGTACCGGGCGTGAAGGGCCGCAAGGCGACCGCCCGCCGCATCGCATTCACCGACATCGCCAAGGCGCGTGTCGAGATCGAGTTCAACCGCAAGGACAAGAAGGAAGAGGAGGCGTAGCCGTGGACATCGACATGAGTGCCCTGCGGGGTCTGGTCCGGGAGAAGGAGATCTCCTTCGACCTGCTCGTCGAAGCGATCGAGTCGGCCCTCCTCATCGCGTACCACCGGACCGAGGGGAGCTTCCGCCGCGCTCGCGTCGTGCTGGACCGCACCAACGGTCACGTGGTCGTGTGGGCGACGGAAGACCCGAGGGATCTCGAAGAGGGGCAGGAGCCCAAGGAGTTCGACGACACCCCGTCGGACTTCGGCCGGATCGCCGCGACGACCGCCAAGCAGGTGATCCTGCAGCGTCTGCGCGACGCCGAGGACGACCTGACCTTCGGCGAGTTCGCCGGCCGTGAGGGCGACGTCATCACCGGCGTCGTCCAGCAGGGCAAGGACCCGAAGAACGTCCTCGTCGACATCGGCAAGCTGGAGGCCATCCTGCCGGTGCAGGAGCAGGTCCCCGGTGAGGAGTACACGCACGGACTGCGCCTGAAGGCGTACGTCGTGCGGGTGGCGAAGGGTGTCCGCGGTCCGTCCGTGACCCTCTCCCGCACCCACCCCAACCTCGTGAAGAAGCTTTTCTCGCTGGAGGTCCCGGAGATCGCCGACGGCAGCGTCGAGATCTCCGCCATCGCACGTGAGGCCGGTCACCGCACCAAGATCGCGGTGCGGTCCACCCGCTCGGGCCTGAACCCGAAGGGCGCCTGCATCGGCCCGATGGGCAGCCGCGTGCGCAATGTCATGGCCGAACTGCACGGCGAGAAGATCGACATCGTCGACTGGTCGGACGACCCGGCGGAGATGGTCGCCAACGCGCTGTCACCCGCCCGGGTGAGCAAGGTCGAGGTCGTCGACTGGGACTCCCGTTCCGCCCGGGTGACCGTGCCCGACTACCAGCTGTCGCTGGCCATCGGCAAGGAGGGCCAGAACGCCCGCCTCGCCGCGCGGCTCACGGGCTGGCGCATCGACATCCGTCCCGACACGGAGGCGTCCCCGGACGCGGACCGGGACCGGGACCGGGGCGGGGAATAAACCGCTACCGGCCGGGGCTTCCCCGACGGTAGACAGGTGCACGGCCGCTGTTTTCGGGTAGCGGATCAAGACAACACAACAGCCGTTCGATTTTTCGCCCGCCACTTGTCGGGGGAGAGGTCGGTGCGGGGAGGTAGACTTAGGCGTGTCTGGCCGGACGCAAGCCCGCGCATGCCCCGAACGCACCTGTGTGGGGTGTCGGGAGCGAGCGGCCAAGAGCGATCTGCTGCGGATCGTGGCGATCGAGGACGAATGCGTCCCCGATCCTCGCGGTACGCTGCCCGGCCGGGGTGCCTATGTGCATCCTGCCGTGGTCTGCCTCGACCAGGCGGTCCGCCGCCGAGCGTTCCCCCGGGCCCTTCGGTCCGCCGGAGCACTCGACACAGCGGAACTGCGCAAAGCCCTGGCCCCCGAGGCCGGGGCCACACCGTAAGACGTAGAACGGCACGGATACCCCGTGCGGTCAGGTACCTCGCGAGTTGGAAGTAGGTCGAGATTGCGATGAGCACTCGATGAGTACGCGATGAGTACGCCCATGAAGTAGCAACGGTCCGGCGTAACCCGGACCTAAAAGGAGCGAAGTGGCTAAGGTCCGGGTATACGAACTCGCCAAGGAGTTCGGAGTTGAGAGCAAGGTCGTCATGGCCAAGCTCCAGGAACTCGGTGAGTTCGTCCGTTCGGCGTCCTCGACGATCGAGGCGCCGGTTGTACGCAAGTTGACCGACGCACTGCAGGGCCCCGGCGGCAACGCCGGCAAGTCCGCTGCGAAGCCGGGTGCGCCCCGCAAGGCCGCCCCCGCCAAGCCCGGGGCTCCCACCCCGGGTGCCGTTGCACGTCCCGCTGCGCCGAAGCCCGGCGCACCGGCCCCCAAGCCGGTCGTCGCGGAGGCTCCCGCCGCCGCTGCGCCCGCCCCGGTGACTCCGGCCGCCTCCGGCCCGCGTCCCGGCCCGAAGGCTCCGGCCGCCCCGAAGCCCGCTCCGGCGGCGCCCGTGGCGACCGAGTTCTCCGCGCCTCCGGCGGCTCCGGCCGCCCCGGCGCGCACCGAACGTCCCGCCGCCGCGGCTCCGGGCCCCCGTCCGGCGCAGCAGCGTCCGGCGCAGGGTCAGGGTGGCCAGGCCGGCGCCCGTCCCGGCGCCCCGCGCCCGGCCGGCACCGCTCCCGGTGGCCAGGCCCCGCGCCCCCAGGGTGCCGGCGCCCCGCGTCCCCAGGGCGCTCGTCCGGCGGGTCCCCGTCCGGGCAACAACCCCTTCACCTCTGGTGGCTCCACCGGCATGGCGCGCCCGCAGGCGCCCCGTCCGGCCGGCGCGCCCCGTCCCGGTGCCCCCGGCGCCGGCGGCGGCCAGGGTGCTCCCCGCCCGCAGGGCGGTCCCGGCGGCGCTCCGCGTCCGCAGGGCCAGGGCGGCGCTCGTCCGACCCCGGGCGGCATGCCGCGTCCGCAGGGCGGTGCCCCGCGTCCCGGTGGTGCTCCCGGCGGTAACCGTCCTAACCCGGGCATGATGCCGCAGCGTCCCGCTGCCGGTGGTCCCGGTCCGCGTCCCGGTGGCGGCCCTGGTGGCCGTGGTCCCGGTGCGGGTGGCGGCGCAGGTCGTCCCGGTGGCGCCGGTCGTCCCGCGGGCGGCGGCTTCGCCGGTCGTCCGGCCGGTCCGGGCTCGCGTCCCGGCGGCGGTGGCGGCTTCGGCGGCCCGCGTCCCGGTGGCGGCGGCTTCGGCGGCGGTCCGGCCGGTGCCGGTGGCGGCGGTCGTC
This sequence comes from Streptomyces sp. NPDC054849, assembly GCF_053610945.1. Lineage (NCBI taxonomy): Bacteria > Bacillati > Actinomycetota > Actinomycetes > Kitasatosporales > Streptomycetaceae > Streptomyces > Streptomyces sp. NPDC054849. The sequence goes on along the minus strand of NZ_JBSGZI010000039.1, from coordinate 3,985 downwards.
CCGGCTTCGGTGGACGTCCCGGTGGTCCCGGTGCCCGTGGTGGCACGCAGGGTGCCTTCGGCCGTCCCGGCGGTCCGGCCCGTCGTGGTCGCAAGTCCAAGCGCCAGAGGCGCCAGGAGTACGAGGCCATGCAGGCCCCGTCCGTCGGCGGCGTGATGCTGCCTCGCGGCCAGGGCGAGACCGTTCGCCTGTCGCGCGGTGCCTCCCTCACCGACTTCGCGGAGAAGATCAACGCCAACCCGGCGTCGCTCGTCGCCGTGATGATGAACCTCGGCGAGATGGTCACTGCCACGCAGTCCGTCTCCGACGAGACGCTCGAGATGCTGGCCGGCGAGATGAACTACACGGTTCAGATCGTCAGCCCGGAGGAAGAGGACCGCGAGCTCCTCGAGGGCTTCGACATCGAGTTCGGCGAGGACGAGGGCGGCGAGGAATACCTCATGCCGCGTCCGCCGGTCGTGACCGTCATGGGTCACGTCGACCACGGTAAGACCCGACTGCTCGACGCCATCCGCAAGACGAACGTCGTTGCGGGCGAGGCCGGCGGCATCACGCAGCACATCGGTGCGTACCAGGTCTCCACCGAGGTGAACGACGAAGAGCGTCGCATCACCTTCATCGACACCCCCGGTCACGAGGCGTTCACCGCCATGCGTGCCCGTGGTGCCAAGTCGACCGACATCGCGATCCTCGTGGTCGCGGCCAACGACGGCGTCATGCCGCAGACGATCGAGGCGCTCAACCACGCCAAGGCCGCCGGCGTCCCGATCGTCGTCGCGGTCAACAAGATCGACGTCGAAGGTGCCGACCCGGTCAAGGTGCGCGGTCAGCTCACCGAGTTCGGTCTGGTCGCCGAGGAGTACGGCGGCGACACGATGTTCGTCGACATCTCCGCCAAGCAGGGTCTGCACATCGACTCCCTGCTCGAGGCCGTCGTCCTCACCGCCGACGCCTCGCTCGACCTCCGCGCCAACCCGGAGCAGGACGCTCAGGGTATTGCGATCGAGTCCCACCTCGACCGCGGCCGCGGTGCCGTCGCCACCGTCCTCGTCCAGCGCGGTACCCTCCGCGTCGGCGACACGATGGTCGTGGGCGACGCCTACGGCCGAGTGCGCGCCATGCTCGACGACAAGGGCAACAACGTCGAGGAAGCGGGTCCGTCGACCCCCGTCCTGGTCCTGGGTCTCACCAACGTCCCCGGCGCCGGCGACAACTTCCTCGTCGTCGACGAGGACCGTACGGCCCGTCAGATCGCCGAGAAGCGTGCTGCGCGTGAGCGCAACGCCAACTTCGCCAAGCGCGTCCGTCGTGTGTCCCTCGAGGACCTCGACTCCGTGCTCAAGGCCGGTCTGGTCCAGGAACTCAACCTCATCATCAAGGGCGACGCGTCCGGTGCGGTCGAGGCTCTCGAGTCCTCGCTGCTCCAGCTCGACGTCGGTGAAGAGGTCGACATCCGGGTCCTGCACCGCGGTGTGGGTGCGGTCACCGAGTCCGACATCTCGCTGGCGATGGGCTCCGACGCCATCGTCATCGGTTACAACGTCCGTGCGGCCGGCCGTGCCGCGCAGATGGCGGACCGCGAGGGCGTCGACGTTCGCTACTACTCGGTGATCTACCAGGCCATCGAGGAGATCGAGGCGGCCCTGAAGGGTCTCCTCAAGCCGGAGTACGAAGAGGTCGAGCTCGGTACGGCGGAGGTCCGCGAGATCTTCCGCTCGTCCAAGCTGGGCAACATCGCCGGTGTCCTCATCCGGTCCGGCGAGGTCAAGCGCAACACCAAGGCGCGGCTCCTGCGCGATGGCAAGGTCATCGCCGAGAGCCTCACCATCTCCGGTCTGCGCCGCTTCAAGGACGACGTCACCGAGATCCGCGAAGGCTTCGAGGGCGGTATCAACCTCGGCAGCTTCAACGACATCAAGATCGACGACGTCATCGCGACGTACGAGATGCGCGAGAAGCCCCGCGCGTAAGCGCGAGGCGGTTCGCACCGTGTCGTAACTCGTAACACCGGGGCCGGTCGGCGGAATATCCGTCGATCGGCCCCGGCCGTTGCGTGTACGGTTCTGGTGACCCGGCCGCGCGAGCGCCGGGTGATCCTGCCGGGCGAGGGCCCGGCAGGCCACCGAACCCGCACCGGCGGGATATCCGGAACTGCATGTACGTGGGGACTCTGTCCTTCGACCTGCTCCTCGGCGACGTCCACTCGCTGAAGGAGAAACGCTCCGTCGTCCGGCCCATCGTCGCCGAGCTCCAACGAAAGTTCTCCGTGAGCGCGGCTGAAGTGGGCGACCAGGACCTGCACCGCAGGGCCCGTATAGGGGTCGCTCTGGTGAGTGGGGACGCGGGGTTCCTCTCGGATGTACTGGACCGCTGCGAGCGGCTGGTCGCGGCGCGTCCGGAAGTGGAGCTGCTGTCCGTACGACGGCGCCTCCACGGTGATGAAGACTGATAGCAAGACATAAGAAGGAGACGGACCAGTGGCCGACAATGCGCGGGCGAAGAAGCTGGCGGACCTCATCCGGGAGGTGGTGGCGGAGAAGCTGCAGCGCGGTGTCAAGGACCCCCGCCTCGGTACGCACGTGACCATCACGGACACCCGGGTCACCGGCGACCTGCGGGAGGCCACGGTCTTCTACACGGTCTACGGGGACGACGAGGACCGCGCCAGCGCGGCAGCGGGCCTGGAGAGCGCCAAGGGCGTACTGCGCTCCGCGGTCGGCCGGGCGGCGGGCACCAAGTTCACGCCCACCCTGACCTTCGTCGCGGACGCCCTCCCGGAGAACGCCAAGACCATCGAGGACCTCCTCGACAAGGCGCGCGCCTCCGACGCCCAGGTGCGCGAGGTCTCCTCCGGTGCGAAGTACGCCGGCGACGCCGACCCGTACAAGAAGCCGGGCGAGGACGACGACGAGGACGCAGCCGCGGAATGAGCAGCAACGCAGGGAAGACTCCGGACGGCCTTGTCATCGTCGACAAGCCGTCCGGCTTCACTTCGCACGACGTGGTCGCCAAGATGCGCGGGATCGCCAGGACCCGCCGCGTCGGCCACGCCGGCACGCTCGACCCGATGGCGACGGGCGTGCTGGTCCTGGGCGTGGAGAAGGCCACCAAGCTTCTCGGCCACCTCGCGCTCACGGAGAAGGAGTACCTCGGAACGATCCGGCTGGGCCAGAACACCCTGACGGACGACGCCGAAGGCGAGATCACCTCCTCCACGGACGCCACCGGGGTCACCCGGGACGCCGTGGACGCGGGCGTGGCCAAGCTGTCGGGCGAGATCATGCAGGTCCCGTCCAAGGTCAGCGCAATCAAGATCAAGGGCGTGCGCTCCTACAAGCGCGCCCGGGACGGCGAGGACTTCGAGATCCCGGCCCGGCCGGTGACCGTCTCGTCGTTCCAGGTGTACGACATGCGGGAGGCGGAGGCCGAGGACGGCACCAAGGTCGTCGACCTGGTCGTGTCCGTCGTCTGCTCCAGCGGTACGTACATCCGCGCCCTCGCTCGTGACCTGGGCGCCGACCTCGGCGTCGGCGGTCACCTGACCGCGCTGCGGCGCACGCGGGTGGGGCCGTACAAGATCGACCGGGCGCGGACGCTGGACCAGCTCCAGGAAGAGCTGACCGTCATGCCCATCGGCGAGGCGGCCGCCGCGGCCTTCCCGCGCTGGGACCTCGACGCCCGACGGGCCTCGCTGCTCGGCAACGGCGTGCGGATCGAGATGCCGGAGCAGTACGCGGCCGGCAGCACCGTCGCGGTCTACGGGCCGCAGGGTCAGCTGCTCGGGCTCGTCGAGAGCAAGAACGGGAAGGCGAAGTCCCTCGCGGTCTTCGTCTGATCCGTACCCTCCGCCCGGCTGTCGGCTGTCGGGTGTGGGGTGTTGACGTGGAGCGGTGAGCGCACACGGACTGCTGCTCACCCCACCCCGGCCCCCCACGGGTTGGTGTCAATACAAACCGGACCCCCAAATCACCCCTCCGGGCCGGCG